>NZ_JBATWS010000075.1:0-4483 GCF_049672805.1 Parvibaculum sp. | reverse complement strand
GCTCATCGGAAATGGAGATCGTGTCGAAGAGGTCAGACGGCTCAATCTCCATCACTGAGAAATCGCGCGTCTCCGGCATGGTGAAGGCGGAGGCACCATCCTCATAGAGCGAGGAGATGGCTTCTTCTTCCGGCTCGCCCACATCCCCGACCAGCGACGGCGGAAGGATGATGTAGCCCGCAGTCCGCGTCTCGTTCTGGTATTGCAGGATGGAACTGACGAGCGAAGAGGGGGTCGGGATACCCGCTGTGACCGCATTGTTGAGCTGATCGCGGGTCATTGCCTTGCGGCGCTGTTCAACAAAGGCGGCCTCGGTGATGCCGTTCTGAAGGAGAAGCTGGCGGAACAGGTCACGGTCGAAACGGCCGAAAGGTCCCTGCAGGGCGGGATCTGTCACGATGGCAAGGCCGACAGCTTCATCGCCGAAAGTAAGGCCCAGTTCGCTTGTCGCGCCATCAAGCGCGGCAACGGCGATGAGGCGGGAAAGCGTCATGCGGTCCACACCAAAGCGGATTGCCTGTTCGCGTGTCAGCGGCTGGCCGAGCCGTTCGGAGAAGCGGGTGACCTCCATCCGGAACTCGCGGTCGAAAGTGGCGGAATCAATCTCCTCGTCCCCCACCTCGGCAACCGTGTTGCTGCTGAAGCCGGTGAAGATGTCCGCAATGCCCCAGACCGCGAAGGCGATCACAAGAAAGCCGATAATCACGAATCCGACGATTCCGGAGGCTGTTTTCCGCAGACTGTCGAGCATGATCCGTCTTTCTCTTCGGCCGCTCTGTAAGGCGGCTCTGTCAGTTCCTGAAAATGCGGCCCCGGCCCAGTCAGGCCCCCCGCGAATGAGGGCGGCATGATAGGTGCGGGGGATTGGGGCCGCAAGCGGGTCAGCGGGGCGTTCGGCTTGATTTCCTTATGATTTTGCCACAGAAATCAGGCCGTGCCCCGCCTGTCAGATCATGGATGCGTGGATCGGGGGCAAACCGAGTTCCACATAGGCATGGATGACAGCCTCGGTCACCTCGACCACCGCCCACATCCCCACAAAAGCCGCCGCCGCCCAAAGGGCGAAGGCTGAACTCGGGCCGAGACAATGCGGATTTTCATCGCGCACCACCGCGATCACGAGCGTGAATAATGCCACTTCAAGCGCCGGCAGAAAGATGACAAGCATCTCCAGCACATCGACCGGCGGGCGGGCGGTGAAGGAAATGGTGAGAAAGATGGTGAAGGCGGCGAGAACGCCTGGCCCCCGCCCATGCAGTACCGTGCGCAGCAGAATATCCGTGGACATAATTCATCTCCGTTCTCTCTCCGCCGATGCGAAGAGAGTGAAAGTATTTCTTGAGTAATCACCGCCCGGGCGCGAGGTAAAAACCTGCCTTCGGCTTCCGGCGGTTTATGCGGAAGCCTGTCCCCGAAACGGGAAAGCTGTGATTTGACGCGGATCAGTGTGGCGGTGCGCGTATGTCAAGCGCGGGGCCGGTCACACGATTCAAGTATTCGATGATCATGGCAAACTCCGGTGTTACAGGTCTGGTGCTGTGACCGGAGTTCTGAAAACACAAGAGCCCCGATCTGGTGGATGGGGCTCTCGAATGTCGATTTTGCAGGCGTTTTCAGCGCATACGCAAGCGACCCGGCCCCGAAGGCGAGTATTCCCAACCGAAGGTCATAAAGACCGTATGCTGAAGGCGCGTTTTCATGACGCGCACCATACATGCGTGATGAATACTTGACAATTGAATAGATGTGCTCATCACTGATCTTTTCGCACTGTGTTAAATTTTCATCAGTGATCGAACATGACGCGCATGCAGCGTGTGTCACCGGATGAAGCGCCCTCTGCATCGCGCCCTATGCCCCTGCATGTTGGCGGGCGGGGGGGCATCTGCTAAAGCGATGCAAACCCCTCTTGTTGATGCGGAGACTGGAAAGATGGCTGTACGCGTGAGAGCGCTGGTAGCGGGCAACTGGAAGATGAACGGGCTGACCGGCTCGAAGAAGGAAGTAACGGCGCTCGCGCGTAAGCTGGCCGGAAAAAAGAAGCCGGCTTGCGATGTGCTGATCTGCCCGCCCGCCACGCTCGTCTCCACGCTGAAAGACACGGCGAAGGGCAGCAAGATCGCGATTGGCGGTCAGGATTGTCATGCAAAGGAAAGCGGCGCGCATACGGGCGACATCTCGGCCGAGATGCTGAAGGATGCAGGCGCCCGCTATGTGATCGTCGGCCACTCCGAGCGTCGGGCAGATCATGGGGAAACCGACGCCGCGATCCGCGCCAAGGCGGAAGCCGCGCATCGCGCCGGTCTTGTCGCCATTGTCTGTGTCGGCGAAACGGAAGCCGAGCGCGATCAGGGGGCAACACTGAAAGTCATTCGCGCGCAGCTTCGCGGCTCGCTCCCGAAGAATGCAACGGCCAAGACCACCGTTATTGCCTATGAGCCTGTCTGGGCCATCGGCACAGGCCGCACACCCACGCCGGAAGATGTGGCCAAGGTCCATGCGGCAATTCGCAAGGAACTTGAAAAGCGGTTCGGCACTGAGGGCGCAAAGATGCGCATCCTCTATGGCGGTTCCGTGAAACCCTCCAATGCGGCCGAACTGATGGCGGTGCCAAATGTGAATGGCGCGCTTGTTGGCGGAGCAAGCCTGAAAGCTGCCGATTTCTGGGGTATTATCTCCGCCTACCTTTGAGGGAGACGAGCGGGGCCATGGACACACCGGAAAGCATCTTTATCGGCGCGGGCGAACGGCCCCAGCATCTCCTTCTCAAATATGCGAATCGACACGGGCTAATCGCAGGCGCGACCGGCACCGGCAAGACGGTGACGCTGCAAATCCTGGCCGAGGGCTTTTCCCGGGCAGGGGTGCCGGTCTTCCTCTCGGACATCAAGGGCGACCTTGCCGGTCTTTCGCAGCCCGGTACGCCCAATCCGGGCTTTGATGAGCGCGCGGCGAAGATCGGTCTTGGCGTGATCGACTATCAGGCCGCGCCCGTCACTTTCTGGGATCTGTTTGGCGAACAGGGGCATCCTGTCCGCACCACTGTTTCGGAGATGGGGCCGCTGCTTCTGTCGCGCCTGCTCGATCTCTCCGAGGCGCAGGAAGGCGTGCTTTCCATCGTATTCGAGATTGCAGACCGCGAAGGCTTGCTCTTGCTCGACCTGAATGATCTGCAGGCGCTTCTCACCTTTGCGGCGGAGAATTCGAAAGAGATCAGCTCTACCTACGGCAATGTCACAAGCGCCTCCGTGGGCGCGATCCAGCGCAAGCTGCTGACGCTCCGCCAGCAGGGCGGTGAAAACTTCTTCGGCGAACCGGCGCTGGAATTGTCGGAGTTCATGCGCACCACATGGGACGGGCGCGGCTATGTGAACATTCTCGCCGCCGACAGGCTGATGGCGACACCGCAGCTTTACGCCACCTTCCTGCTCTGGCTGCTTTCGGAACTATTCGAGGAACTGCCGGAAGTGGGCGACCCGGAGAAGCCGAAACTCGTCTTCTTCTTCGATGAAGCCCATCTCCTTTTCAATGATGCGCCCAAGGCGCTTGTGGATCGCATTGAAAATGTGGTGCGGCTTATCCGCTCCAAGGGTGTCGGCATTTATTTTGTGACGCAGAACCCGATTGACCTGCCGGACCGGGTGCTCGGCCAGCTTGGCAATCGCGTGCAGCATGCGCTGCGCGCCTTCACGCCGCGCGACCAGCGGGCGGTGAAATCGGCGGCCGAGACATTCCGCGCCAACCCGGCTTTCACCGTGTCGGAAACCATCACGCAGCTCGGCGTGGGCGAGGCGCTTGTCTCGCCGCTGGAGGCAAAGGGCGTTCCGGGCATTGTAGAGCGCGCGCTGATCCGTCCGCCTGCCTCGCGCATGGGGCCGATCACGCCGGAAGAGCGGCGGGAGATCATCGCGAAAAGTCCGGTGGGCACGCGCTACGACACGGCGGTTGACCGGGAGTCGGCCTATGAAATTCTGAAGAAGCGAGGGGATGAAGCGGCGAGGGCGAGCGTCGAGGAACAGCAAAAGGCTGAGAAAACCCCCACGAAACGGGCGAGCACCCGGCAATCCGCCGGTGCGGCTTTCGGTACGAGCTTCCTGCGCTCCATTGCCTCCGCGCTCGGGCGGGCCATTGTGCCGTTGATTGTCGCCTTTATCGGCGCGAAGGCAGCGGGGCGTTCGGCCTCTGCCTCCACCTCTAAATCCACCTCCAGCCGCCGCCAGTCGGTTGGCGAGGCGTTCGGCAAAAGCGTCGCGCGCAGCATCGGAACTTCGGTAGGCAAGCAGATTTCGCGCGGTGTGCTTGGTTCTCTTTCAAAGGGAAACCAATAGCCGACAAGCATTTACGAGTATTTTTCAGGAATTCGGAAAGTCTCCTTGCTATTCTCTTTATATCGGCCTATATAAGGCTCATCGAATTTTCTGGTTCGGCTGCTCTCCACGCTCTGATCGAGCGCCGGACCTGTCTCTCCCGATCCCTACAAAGT
>NZ_JBATWS010000074.1:0-10739 GCF_049672805.1 Parvibaculum sp. | reverse complement strand
CCCGCAGCGTGCCTCAAGCCATGCCGCTGGCTAAGGCATACTGTTCGGGGGCGTTTGCAAGAGCCCGGATGGCACAATATAAGCGCCCCCATGAGCAGACGCAAGCAGCCCCGCCCGACGCCCCCCTCCGCCGCCCTGAGCGGCGGTGAACGTCACGCGTCCTGGCGCGGAAAGCACGGGCCAAAGCCCGCGCGCAGCGGCGCCCAGAGCGGCGGAGACGTCTATCTATATGGTTTTCATGCGGTTTTGGCCGCTTTGGCAAATCCCGAACGATCCCCGGAGCGCCTTCTCCTCACCCGCAACGCCGAGGCAGAACTTGTCCGGCAGGGCGTGAATCTGCCGATTTCCCCCGAAATCATCGATGCCGATACGCTGGGCGCCATGCTGCCGGCCGGTGCCGTCCATCAGGGAATCGCCCTGCGGGCCTCCGCCCTGCCCGATCTCGATGTTTTTGACGCCTGTGAGGGCGCGAAGCGCGTGGTCGTGCTGGATCAGGTAACAGATCCCCACAATTTCGGAGCGATTCTCCGTTCGGCGGCTGTTTTCGGGGCCGAGGCACTCGTCACCACCGAGCGAAACAGCCCTGCTCTGGGCGGCGTGCTCGCCAAGGCAGCCTCCGGCGGCCTCGAAAAGGTGAAAATCGCCCGGATCGCGAATCTCGTCCGCGCCATCGAGCAGCTCAAGGAACTCGGCTTCGAGGTCATCGGCCTTGACGGGGAAGGCGAAATGTCGCTCCCGGAGATGATGCTTTCCCCCCGCGTGGCGCTGGTTCTGGGCGCGGAAGGCGCGGGCCTGCGCCGCCTGACGCGGGAGCATTGCGACCTCCTCGCGCGCCTGCCCGCCGCCGGAGACATGAAAAGCCTCAACGTCTCGAACGCCGCAGCGGTCGCCCTATATGAACTCTTCCGTCGCCAGGGCAGCTGACCAGGGTAGCTAAACACACGGCTTTGCGCTGTCCGCCGTTGAAACCTGCCTACCCCTGGTGTAGTAGCTGTCGCCACGGTCGCCCTTGTAGCTCAGTTGGTAGAGCACCTGATTTGTAATCAGGGGGTCGCGGGTTCAAATCCTGCCGGGGGCACCATTTTCCCGCCGCTTCACTCAGCTTTCGATCTCGTAATGGATCGGCTTGAACGTCCCGCCATTCGACGCATAGGCGGAACATGCGGTTATCCCGATCACCACATCCATCAGCGCCTTGAGGCGAATGAAGTCGCCCGCCTTGCTGAGCGGCGGCAGAACGCGAAGGTGGCCACTTTCCCCCTCCACTTCCACATTCATAAAAATGTTGAAGGCACAGGGGATCTGGTCAGGCGTGATGCCATAAGGCGCTAGGGCTTCTGCGAGATTGCCCATGCAGCCGCGATGCACGGGGCTATTGGGGTAGAAATGCCGAAAGGTCGCCTCGCTGCAGGGCGTCAGCAGGAAATCATGGCGGCCAACCGAATCTTCGACGATCTCGAGCATCGGATTTGATCTGTTCGACCAGAGGCGGTGGCCAGTCGAAAGGCGGATCGTCTCCTCATAGTCGAAGCTGCGCCCGTTCGAAATCACCTCGCCTGTGTCATGCTCGGCGAAGGCAAGCAGATCGCTCACCTGCTCACCCAGTGGGTCGGTGACGCGCAATACCTGTCCGGCCTTGAGAATAAAGGCTGTGCCGCTTCGCGGCCTTATGACTTCAATCATCGTCACGCACGCGGGTCTTTGAAGGGACACTTCCACTCCGGCCCGACTTGCCTGCCGCTATATTGCCGCGCCTCGCTCGCCTCCCCATGCCGCGCCAGCATCGGATTGATGTCACCGGCAATCTCCTTGTCGCGGGTCAGGATTTTCTCCCGCATCTTCTCATAGCGTCCTTCTTCCCGCAGACGCTCGAACTGATCGTGAAGATTGAAAACCAGCGTCGGGTTCGGAAAGCGTCGCGCTGGACGGGAGGCATTCGGATGCAGGCCGACAACAAAAAACGCCTCTCCGCCAAAGCTCAGCGAAAAATGCGGATCGTTCGGATCGGCGCTGGTGCGGTGGTCATAGGGCTGGCCGAGCCAGTGATCCTTGTCCGCAAAGGACTGGATGCGCTCCCACATGGCCGCTTCAAACGCCTTTTCGCTGAGATCAAGCGGCCCGTCGAACACGACGGCAAGGCTCCGCAGGCCGGTCGGGTCTTTCTTGTATTCATGGGACCAGCGCAGCAACATTTCATGTATTCGCACATCGTCCCAGTTGCTTGTCAGGGAATGGCAGGCAATGACCTTGAGCGTCCCGCGCGCGAGAGCCGATTTCGCGCCCACACACGGGAAAGCGGGATCGGCAATGCGCTCGACAATCCCTCCTTCCAATTCCTCGGCATTCACGGAAACAGCCATCTCACCGCTCGTTACTCGGACTTTCATTTCTGGTTATTCGAACAATCGAGCTACCACCCGGTTCCGTGACAAGGTGTCACCGAGTTCCATGCGGCACCGCTCCTGCTATATTCGACCTCGTTTCGATATCTGAATGAAGGAGCCCGTCCCATGTCGATGCCACCCGGCATCCGCCAGCGCGCCGAAGCGCTGACAGCGTCTGAAAAGGCACGATTTGTCGAGCTGCATCCGCGCTCCCGGCAGATGGCAGCGGAGGCGGCTGCGCATTTTCCGGGCGGTGTGCCGCTTCACTGGATGCTCGATTGGGAAACACCCTTCCCGCTTTTCGTTCGTTCGGCGAAGGGCTCAACCGTCACGGATGTGGACGGGCACCACTATGCCGATTTCTGCCTTGGCGACACGGGCGCCATGTTCGGCCATTCGCCTGAGCCGGTGGCAAAGGCAATCGCGGCGCAGGCAGCGGGCGGCCTCACCGCCATGCTTCCTTCCGACCTCACCGCCCATGTCGGCAGGCTTCTCGCGAGCCATTTCGGCCTTCCCTTCTGGCAGATAACGGCAACGGCGAGCGACGCAAACCGCTCCGTGGTGCGCTGGGCGCGCGCGCTGACCGGCCGCAAGAAGGTTCTCGTCTTTGATGGCTGCTATCACGGGCAGGTGGAAGACGCCTTCGTGAAGCTCGAAGGCGGTGAGACACGCATGAAGCAGAGCCTTCTCGGTCAGGTCACGGACATTGCCGAGACAAGCGTTGCCGCACCCTTCAACGATCTCGAAGCTGTTGAAGCCCTGCTCGCCAAAGGTGACATCGCGCTCATTCTGACCGAACCCGCGCTCACCAACACCGCCATGGTGCTGCCAAAGGACGGGTTTATCGAAGGCCTCCTTGCTGCCGCGCATCGCCACGGAACACTCGTCTGCATCGACGAGACGCACACCATCTCGACCGGCCCCGGCGGCTTCATCCGCTCCCGGAATATAGAGCCGGATTTCTTTGTTCTCGGGAAACCGGTCGCGGGCGGTCTTGCCGCTGCCGTTTTCGGCTTCACAGCCGAAGTCGAAGCGCGCATGGCGCATATTCTCCAGACCAAGACACCCGGCTATTCCGGCATCGGCACTACGCTTTCTGGCAACATGCTGGCGCTCGCCGCCATGCGCGCCTGCCTTGAAGATGTGATGACGCCGGAGCACTACGTCCATATGACGACACTCGCCGAGAAGCTCGCTGCGGGGCTGCGTGATGCGGTGTCGCGTTACAATCTGCCGTGGTCGGTTACGCAGATCGGTGCACGCGCGGAGCTTGTCTTCTCCCCCCGCCCGCTTGAAAACGGCGCGGACGCCGCGGCTGCCATCGACCACACGGTCGAACGCGCGATCCATCTTTATCTGCTCAATCGGAATGTGCTCGTAACGCCTTTCCACAACATGACGCTTGTGGCACCCAGCACAAGTGAGGCAGATGTTGACAGGCTGGTGACACATTTCGGCGAGGCGCTTTCCGTTCTCTCCGGTGAGAGCGAGGCAGGCGCATGACGCGAGCGAATGAGACCGAAGCGGCAGACTATCTCGCCGCCCATCCCGAGACTGTGCAGATACAGGCTTTCCTGACAGACCCGTCAGGCGTTGCCCGTGGCAAGGTGCTGCGGCCAGAAGAACTCGCCACTGCCTATCGCGACGGGCGCCCGCTTCCCTGTTCGATCCTCTCGCTCGACATGCTGGGCGTGGATGTGCTGGAAACCGGCCTTGTCTGGGAAGAAGGTGACAGCGACCGCCCCTGTTTCCCCGTCGCAGGCACGATCACAGCAGCGCCCTGGCATGAGGTGCCGACAGCGCAGCTTCTCCTCACCTCTTATGAGCGCGACGGCTCGCCTTCCCCTGCCGATCCGCGCCACATGCTCGCCCGGAGCGTCGCAGCGCTTGAAAAGATGGGTCTGAAGCCCGTCGTCGCCATCGAGCTTGAGTTCTATCTGGTGGATCGCAAGGCTGCTGCCGATGGGCAAATCAAACCGCCCGCCGCGCCGAACGGCTACGCGCCTGCGCATCATCAGGCTTATCTCATGCAGGATCTGGAAGATTTCTCCGGCTTCCTGAATGATGTTTTTGATGGTGCGAAGAAGATGGGCCTGCCCGCGCGCACGCTCATTTCAGAATATTCACCCGGCCAGTTCGAGATCGTGCTGGAACATTGCAATGACGCCATGCGCGCTGCCGATGATGCCATTCTCTACAAGCGCCTTGTGAAAGGCGTGGCAGACCGCCACGGCTTCACCGCGACCTTCATGGCAAAGCCCTATGCGGAGCTTTCTGGCAGCGGCATGCATGTTCATGTCTCGCTCGCTGATGACACGAGCAGCAACCTGTTCGCAGGTGAAGGCGACCTCACCCCGCATCTGGCGCATGCCATTGGCGGCCTTGAGAAGACGATGGCAGAGAGCATGGCCTTCTTCGCGCCCAACGCAAATTCCTTCCGCCGCTTCCGGCCAAACTCCTACGCGCCGCTTGCACCTGCATGGGCGGTGGACAATCGCTCCGTTCCCCTCCGCGTAACGGCGGGTCGCGCAGAGACACGGCATCTGGAGCATCGTGTTTGCGGTGCGGATGCAAACCCCTATGTCGCACTCGCTGTCGTTCTCGCAGGCATAGCGGAAGGCATCGAAAAGCAGATTGCGCCGAGCACGCCCGTTACCGGCGACAGCTACAGCCAGCAGGAAGCGACATTGCCGATCAACTGGTGGAAGGCATTGGAGGTTGCGCGCCGCTCATCCTTCATTGACGAACGCCTGGGCGAATTCGCAAAACTCTTCCTCACCATCAAGGAAGCCGAATGCGACCGCTTCTTCGCGGAAATCAGCAACGTCGATATTGCCTGGTATCTGCGCAACGCGTGAGGCGCCGGCGCTGCCTCACTCTGCAGCGCCGTTCTTCTTCTGCAGATAGACGGGATCGCAGGGATAGTTTTCCTGCAGCGCCTTGATGGCGAGTTCTTCGGCCGGACGCCTTTCAAGATCGGGATTGCTGCCGGAGAAAGACACGATCTGCCGCGCGAAATCACGGAATGTGAGCTTCTTCGGCAGTTCAAAACAGGCCGTCTCGTCGCTCTTTGGACCAAGCCGCTCCGCACGGAAAGGCTCGCCCATGGTGAGGCTCTCTTCCTGCGTCTTCACGAGACTGACGAGAAAATTCTTGCAGACTTCTCCGCGGCTGCCGGGCGTCGGCCCTTCGTCGAGCAGCGTCTGACAGGCGGCGGCCAGATCACCGCCATTCCTCGCTTCCTGCGCCACGGCATTTCCTGCCGCGAGAGCGCCCGCCAGCGCGAGGCCGAGAGCAACAGAAGTGAACTTCTTCATAGCAATCTCCATGGGCGGAAAATCACCTGTCCTTGAGGTAAGGCGACAAAACCAGCCGTCAAGCAGGCTTTCGCACTAATTGGCGAAATTGAGGTCAGTCGGGCTTCGAAACTCGGCCCCCTGAAGTGCCTTGCTCTCTGCCGCCCGCTCAAAGGCCGCTTCAATGGCGTCAGCGCGCATCTTGAAGAAGGGTGCCATATCCGGGTGGGTAAAGACATAAATCTCGTTGGCGAGGATGGCTTCCACCACCCGCGCGCCCACACGGTCCGGATCGAGACCACTCATCACAAGCTGCTTCGTCATTTCTGCGCGTTCGGCATCCCTCGCGTCTAGCGCACTGCCATATTTCTCCTGCCGCGCCCGCTCGCTTTCATGGATGCGTGTCCGCACGAAACCAGGGCAGAGAACGGAAACGCCGATGCCTTCCGGTGCAAGCTGCTGCACCCAGCCTTCCGACATGCCGACAACCGCATATTTGGAAGCCGTGTAAGGCTCCATCCCCGGCGCAGAAATAAGCCCCGCCATCGAGGCCGTGTTCACATAGTGACCACCCTCTCCATGCGCGCGGATATAGGGCAGGAAAACCTCCATGCCGTGAATGACACCCATGACATTGACGGCAAATGTCCAGTCCCAGTCACTCCGCCGCACCGTGCCGATGGCACCGCCTGCGCCCACTCCGGCATTGTTGCAAACGACGTGAACCTTGCCGAAGGCATCAATCGTTGCGCGGGCGGCATCTTCCAGCGATGCGCGCTCGCTCACATCGCAGCGCACACCTTCCGCCTTGATCTGCCGCTCGCGAAGTTCGCGCACCGCCGCCTCAAGGTCTTGCTCATTGATATCGGCCAGCATGACATTCATGCCAGCCCCGCCAAAGGCACGCGCCATGGAAAGGCCGATGCCGCTTGCCCCGCCCGTTACAAAGGCGGTCTTTCCAGAAAGGTCTTTCATCACGCTGCCACCGTGTCCTCCATTGCGTCGAACTCGGCAAAAAGTTGTGCGCCGTTCGGCCTGTCTGAAAGACCTGCACGAATGGCCTCACGCGTCTGCTCGCGGGAGAAATCAGCCTGCGTCACCGAATGCCAATGCACCATGCCTTCCCAGATGGGGTCGATCATGTCCTTGCCCTTCACCGTGCCACCATCGACACTTTTGAAGGTGAAGCTGCGCATCTCCGAAATCGTCGTCTGCAGATAACCGACATGGATCGCCTCATCCGTGCGGATGCGCTCCACCATCAAGGCGGCATCCTCGCCCGCCTTCTGGTCCGGGAAGGCGACGGGATCGCGCATGATTTCGCAACAGAACGCGAAGAAGGCCTCCGCCCGCACCTCGATCATCAGCACATTCATGAGTAGAAGGATGAGTTGCTCAAAGCCTGCCGGAAGCTGCGGCATGAGGCGGCCCGTATCCGGGCGGCTGATGCTTTCCGGCACCTCCGGTATCGGATAGCGGTCGGCGCCAAACAGAAGATCGCGCGCCGCAAACCACATCGCATCATGCGCACCGACATCAGGCAGCGCGGGATCACCGCCCTCATCTGCCCCATGCGCATAAAGCAGACCCTTGTGGAGATGGCCTGTGCAGGTCTGCGAAATATCGTCAACGATGATCGACTGGAAGTCAGGCGCGTCGAGATCGCATAGAACCTTCCCCCGCGCTTCGATCACGCCTGTAATGGTAAGCGAGTTCCAGAGCGGCGTGCCGATGCCATGTGAAAGCAGAAACCGCTCCTGCCGGATATTCGGATAGTTGCCGCGCTTCAAAAGCTGCGTTGTCGCGTCGATCAGCGGCCAGCCCCTGTCCGTCAGCGCCTTCTGCCATGCATGAACAGCCGGCCAGCGATGGAGTACACGAGGCGAGACATAGGTGCCATCCGCAAGGAAGCCGCCATGCAGCTTGTAGCCCGCGCGTTCATGCGGTTGCGCATACTCATGCGACGCCATCAGCTCATCACGGGTGTAAGCGAGCTTCGTCATATTTCCCTCCTCCGCCAGCTTGCCGCTGACTCTCTTATTATTTTTTCAGTGCCCGAACAAAAAGCTCGGTCATGCCATCAATCATTTTCATCCGGTCGAGTCGGAGGCGATAACCATAGGCACCGCCCTGCTTGATCGCGCCAACGATGAGATAGCCCGCCATGCGCACATCAAGCTCTTCAGCCGCCTCGCCGCAGCGCTTCCATTTTTCAAGCAGTTCCGCCCAGACATCTGCCCAGCGATCCACCGGCATTTTCCGCCCGGTGTCACCCGTTGAAAGAACGCTGACATCGGTGAGGGCCGCGCTCAGCACGCCCGGATTGGCATCCGAATATTCAAACACCGCCACAAGCAGTTCGTGAATTTCTTCGCGCAGCGATCCGGCGGTGGCCGTGTAGCGCTTCACGAAATCATGAAGCTCATCGGCCGCTTCATCAGTGAAAGCCTGAAAGCAGTCGAGCTTGTCCTGAAAATGCAGATAGAACGTGCCGTGGCCGACACCCGCCGCCTTGGAAATATCCTGAGGGCGCGTGTCATGATAGCCGCGCTCCACAAAAAGCCTGCGCGCAGCATCCATCAGCTTGCGCCTGCTCTCCAGCTTGCGCTTCGCCCCGCCGCTCAAGCCTGCTCCCTCCCCCGCTTGCGCGGGCAGGTCTGCCGCTTCGTTTCCCTTTGTGTCCAGAACGTCCGCTTCAGCGGATTCTCGGTTTCTGGAACCCGTTTCCTCGATCTTCATGGGGGAAGCGTCCGCTTTGAGTGACAAAATGTCAATAAATCTGCACAAACTTTGCGGGTATTTTTGCAGCCTCGGACAGCAAAAGTCAGCGTTTCGTTCAAGACCTGCGCTGTGAGTGCCCCCAACCTGTGGAAAACCACAGGAGACTCTCCATGTCCGCTGACCGCGACTTTGTGCCCGCACTGGGCAAATCGGAATTCACCAACAGCTACGACAAGGTCATTGCCGTGATGACGCGGGAAAAGCGCTGGCGGCCCCGCGTGGCGCAGGCACTCGCCCTCTCGCCCGGTGAGACCGTAGTGGATATTGGTGCGGGCACAGGCTCACAGGCGATTCTCCTGAAAAGCCAGATGCCCGGCATTCGCATGATCGGCATTGATCCCGACCCGGATATTCTGGCCATTGCCCGCGCCAAGGCCAATGCTGCAAAGGTGGAGGTCGATTGGCATCAGGGCTTCGGAGATGTTGCCCATGAGGTGCTGGGCGAGAATCTTGCTGACGCTGTCGTCACCAGCCTCGTGCTGCATCAATGTCCGATGGACATGAAATCAGGCATCCTCGCCTCCGCCTTCCGCCTGTTGAAACCGGGCGGCCGCCTCGTCATCGGGGACTACGGCAAGCAGCGAACCTTCCTGATGCGGATGCTCTTCCGGCAGGTGCAGGCGGTAGATGGCTTTGAAATCACACAGCCCAATGCGGATGGCATATTGCCGGAACTGATCGCAGCGGCAGGCTTCATCGATGTGGAAGAGCGCCACGTCATTCCGACGCATACTGGCTCGATCAGCGTCTATTGCGCGAGCAAGCCCTGAGCAAGCGATCCCGCAGCAACGCGCGGCGTGACGCCAAACATGCGGCGCATGGTGCGTGCGAAATGCGCCTGATCGGCAAAGCCGCCTGCAAAGGCAGCATCCGCCAGGGGTGCGCCTGAGGCGAGCGCCCGAGAGGCGCGCGCGAGCTTCTGCCAGAGCAGCCATTGCGAAAGGGAGAGACCGAGTTCCGCCCGGGCAAGCTCTCTGAGGCGCGGCGCTGAAAGTCCCGCAACAAGCGCCGCCTCCCGCACGGCCCCCTGTCCGCCGGGCGCCACGCGCAAATGGGAAAGTGCCGTGAGAAGACGCGCATCGGAAGGCACCGTCTCTGCCGCCCCCAGCGAGAGGCGCAGCCGCGCGATCATCTCCGCTGGCTCCCCTTCCGGCGGTGCGAGAGGCAACGCCCTCATCTCCGGCCCGCAATGACGCCGCAGCGCGCGGCCAAGCGGTGCGTCGGCTTCGACATAAAGCACCACCACCTCGCCCCTTGCTTCCGCAAATTCATGGAGAAGCATGGGTGGCACCGCGATCACCCGCCCGCGCGTGATGCCGGTGTCGTTTCGCATGGCAATGTCATTCTCGACGCCAATGGCGATCTGAATGGCCGCATGGAAATGCGGCGAGTTCTCGTCAGCCGTGCCGCGATAGGCGGCCCAGCCATCACCAAACTCGAACCGGCCATCCCACATGGCGTGAGCCCTGCCGTGTTTCAGGGAACAAAAATCAGTCCCGATAAGACGGATCGATCCGGTCGAGCGTGCGCAGAAGCGCCGGCCAAGCAAGCTTGCCGATGCCATGCTTCTCATGGAACATCGCCTGCGACGCTGTCTTTTCCGGCACGCCCGGATTGGGCATGTTGAGCTTCACGCCGCCGGAAAGGGCACGCACTTGCATGGTACAGGCGCGCTCCAGGAAATAGAGACGCAGAAACGCATCTGCGCAGGTCGCCCCTGCCGTCAGCAGCCCGTGATTGCGCAGGATCATGCAATGCTTGTTGCCAAGGTCAGCAACAAGGCGCTCGCGCTCATCATGCTCCAGCGCAATACCCTCATAGTCATGATAGGCGAGATCTTCGAGCACGATCATCGCGGTTTGCGAGAGCGGCAGCAGACCATCCGCCTGCGCCGACACAGCCACACCATCATCCGAATGAGTATGGATCACTGCATTCGCATTCGGCACCGACATATGCACCGCGCTGTGAATGGTGAAGCCAGCCGGGTTCACCATATAGTCGGTCGGCATGACGATGTTGCCATCGAGATCGATCTTCACAAGGCTCGAAGCCGTGATCTCGTCAAAGCTCATGCCATAGGGGTTGATGAGAAAGTGATGCTCCGGCCCCGGCACGCGCGCAGAGATATGCGTGTAGATGAGATCGCTCCAGCCGTAATGGGCAACGAGGCGGTAAGTCGCCGCGAGATCGACACGCACCTGCCACTCTGCTTCCGTTACCTGTTCACGCACCGGAATGTCGTTGAAATTCTCCGCGACCGACATGGGCCCACCTT
>NZ_JBATWS010000073.1:0-5972 GCF_049672805.1 Parvibaculum sp. | reverse complement strand
GTCTTTGGCTAGGTCGATTGCGAACACGGGCTTTGCAAGCTCTTGGGCCGTTGCGATTAAGCCGTCGAGGGAGCCGATTTCCATGAGGAAGCTGTCAGTTGGGGCGTGAGCATTTTCGTACACCTCGTCGGGTAAAAGCATTTTGGATGATTTAAGTGCGACCAAAAGATCGGTGGCTTTTGCCTTAGCAAGCCGGTCAAACCACTTTTGAAATGCTTGAGTGGGTTTTGCTTCATCATTACCCCTGGCTCGCTTTCGGAAATTGTTCACAGTTGAACCAAGATAACGAGGGGTCACAGGGCGGAATGGGTAGTCCGCAGATCTCAAATACGTGTTGTTCGCCGCCTTGCGACCCCATTCAGCCCATTTGGGTAACGTCCGGGCTAGAGAACGAAGTGCCATGGCGGAGAATAAATCAGGCGCCATAGGCAGAATGAAAGCGTCGCTCGTCATGAAAAGATTTTGATTGATAGCGCCCAAGCTAGGGCTCATATCGACTAATGCGTAATCGATATTGTACGCGTCCGCTGACTTCTTGATGGCGTGGTGGAGTGCGCCTGGAATGTTCTGAAGAGCTGACAAAGAATTGCTGAGTTCATGCGCGACAGCAAGTTGGCTTTCGTACTCTGATAGCCCGACATGCCCGGGAAGGAGAAAGAGGCCCGGTTGTGTTTTTGATTCGTAAAGTTCAGTTGCCTCGATGGTGTAAGGACGAGATTCAAAAGCGGGCCGGACAGCGTCGCGAATATTTTTAGGTCTTTGCGGCGAGTCACTTTCGAATGGATAATCTTCTGTATCTATGTCGCCCAGAAAGATTCCCGTTAAGTTGCACTGAGGATCGCAATCAACAACCATCACCCGCTTTTTGAGAAGGGAGAGCATCCATGCCAGATGGAATGTCACAGTTGTCTTGGCGACGCCGCCTTTGTGATTAAAAATGGCGATCTGTTTCATAATACCCCCCTACGTCTCCTTGCCCAATGCACCAATACAGAAGGCGAGGACAGATGTTCATTCTGATGAGAGCATCCAAGAATTTTATTTGCAAGAAGTCACTCTCTTGAATATTTGAGGCGCGTAAAAAACGCTGGTCACGGATATCGATTGGTGCAGCGTCATACAGTGCTTCGCCCGCCGCAGCGTTTTATTGCCCCCTCATCCTCGCCGCGCCCGGTTGATCGCCTCCACATCAATCTTCCCCATCGTCATCATCGCGTCGAAGGCGCGTTTGGCTTCTGCGCCGCCGGCGGCGAGGGCTTCGGTGAGGGTTCGGGGGGTGATTTGCCAGGAGATGCCCCATTTGTCCTTGCACCAGCCGCATGCGCTTTCCTGCCCGCCATTCCCAACGATGGCGTTCCAGTAGCGGTCGGTTTCTTCCTGATCATCCGTTGCGATCTGGAAGGAAAAGGCTTCGTTATGCGTGAAGGCGGGGCCGCCATTGAGACCTATGCAGGGTATTCCGCATACGGTGAATTCCACCGTCAGCACATCGCCTTCCTTGCCTGACGGGTAGTCGCCCGGTGCGCGGCGGATGGCCGTGACGGCGCTGTCGGGAAAGGTTGCGGCATAGAAGCGGGCGGCTTCCTCTGCATCCTTGTCGAACCAGAGGCAGATCGTGTTCTTCGCGATGCTCATTCTTTCCTCCCTTGCAGGTGGTCGGGCCGGGCGAGGCCCGCTCATGCCCCCGCGCAATTCTGCAGGCTTGGGGAAGGCAGGCGCAAGGAACGGAGCGGCAATTTCCGCCATGTCTCGCAATTTTCTCCGATATGGATAGGACTCTCATGGCAATGAGCCGGTCTGCCGCGCATTTCCTGCCATAAGCGGTCCAGAGTGGAGATGGTTCGTCTCGATAATCGCGCAAATGGCGTGGTCCAATCCTTCTCGTTGTACGCGGTTGTGGGAGGGGCGAAGGATGACCGATGCGGAAAATAAAGGCGCGCCTGCTGTGGCGGAACTTGCGCTTGCACCGAAAAAGACGACGGAGATTTCGTGCTCGCGGGGGCTGCACAGCTTCATGGAGCGCAACAGGTTGAGCTTCGGCTTCACCTCCTATCAAAGCGGGCGGCTTTATCTCGTTGGGCGGATGCCGCGCGGGCGGGTGAGTTTTCACGAGCGCCATTTCGTTCATGCGATGGGCGTGGCTGCCACGCCGCAGCGGCTCTATCTCGCGGGGCAGCATCAGATATGGCGACTTGAGAATGTTCTCTCGCCCGGCCAGACGATGGACGGGTTCGACCGCAATTATGTGCCGCGCAATGCGCAGACGACGGGCGATCTCGATGTGCATGAGCTTGGCGTGGATCGGAATGGTCGCGTTATTTTTGTGAACACGAAGTTTTCCTGCCTCTCGACCTTCAGCCTCACGCATAGTTTTCGCCCGATCTGGAAGCCGCCTTTCATTTCGCGCCTCGCGCCGGAGGATCGTTGCCACCTGAACGGGCTAGCGATGGCAGAGGGAGAGGCGCGCTATGTCACGGCGGTGTGCCGGAGCGATGTCGTTACCGGATGGCGGGACAGACGCGCTTCGGGCGGCTTCATCATGGATGTGCGTGATGACCGCATGGTGACGGAAGATCTTTCCATGCCACATTCGCCGCGCGTGCATGATGGCGCGCTCTGGGTGCTCAATTCCGGCGTCGGCGCGCTGTGCCGTGTGGACGAGCAGACGGGCAAGCGGGAGAATGTCGCCTTCCTGCCGGGCTTTGCGCGTGGCCTTGCCTTTCATGGGCCTTATGCCTTTGTGGGGCTTTCTCTGCCGCGGGATGGCAGCTTCTCCGGCCTTGCGCTTGATGATGAACTTGCGAAGCGGGATGGCGAACCGTGGTGTGGCGTGCAGATTGTCGATACGCGCAATGGTGACATTGTCGAGTGGATCAGGCTCAGGGGTGAGATCAGAGAACTCTTCGACGTGTTTGTGCTGCCCGGCGTGACATGCCCCAAGGCGACGGGGCTTCTCGACGGCGCGATACGCAACGAGATATCGATCGAAAACTGGGCGCCTGCTGATTTGCGGCAAGAGGCGGTTGCCTGAAAAACATGTGTCGGAAGGCAGATGGCCGGTGCGGGATCGCGCCGGCCATTTGATTTTCGTATCCATTTCGCACATCGCAATGAATCAATCTCAACCCTTGGGTAACTCTCCCGCGACGCCGCCATTTTCTTTTCCGGCCTGATCCGCGGAGAAAACGGCACAGATTGCCGAAGCGCCGCAATCACGTGCGAATTCCATCCGCATTGGCGCAAAAGCCTTTTCCTTTTTGGTGGAGACTCAAGTGGAGCGCGGAACGGGCTGCGCGCAGTCTCTCTCCTGAAATGACTTTCTCTGGGGGAGTTTGATGACCACTCGACAATCCGAATCCGGTACAATGATCGGCGGCAATGAGACGCTGATCAGTTCTGCCTATAGCTATTATGGCGGTGTTGTGAAAGCGACATCGCGGCCTGCCACGGCAGGTGGGGTGAAGCGGCTTGTGGCTGCGGCCCTTCTTTCCGGCGCATCGATCATTGCTGTAGGCGCTATGGGAACGGGAAGCGCCAGGGCAGGCTCGTGCTCCGAAATAAACTCCACCGTCATCTGCACGGGATCGTTCAACGACGCGATCTATCAGGACTCCGTGGAAGACCTGACAGTCGTTCTGGGCTCAGGCGCGAGCATCGACACGACGGGTCAGACCTCCGCCCATGATATGGACAATGCGGGCCTGCTGATTGTTGGCGACGGCGATCTTGATGTTCGCAACTACGGGTCGATCGCGACAGGCGACAATCCTTACTATGACGGCGAGCATCATGAGTGGGTCTATGGTGGTTATCTCCACCACGGTATCTCCCTCTTCTCGCAATCAGGTAGCACCTATGTGCTGAATTCGGATCAGGGAACGGTTGTCACCAACGCGCAAGCATCGCACGGTATTCTGGCAGCGACCGCATCCGACGAGTATGAAGGCGGCACGTCCTCGGTCGTCAATGAGGGCTGGATCGCAACCAAGGGCGACTGGTCCTATGGCATCTCCGCCGTTTCGGGGAACGGCGCCGATGTCTGGAACGAAGCCCATATTCTGACTGCGGGCGAGCACGCCACCGGCATCTATGCGGGCGGCGGATATCATGCCTTTGTGACCAATAACGGGTCTGTCGAAACAACAGGGAACGAGGCGGCTGGCATCATCGTTGTCGCCGGCGGCTATTCCAGCACTGCCATTGTCATTAATGAGGGCACGATCAGCACATCCGGCAAGGAGTCGGATGGCATTTCCGCCAGTGTGCAGGACGGGTGGGGCATGATCGTCAACTCCGGCACCATCACAACCGAAGGCAAGAAGTCTGCGGGCATTGGGGCGGATGGTGAGACCATCAATGTCGTCAACCATGGTGTTATCGTGACGGGAGGCAAGAGTGGCCATGGTGTGGACATCTCCGGCGATACGGTGACGCTCGAAAATACGGGCCTGATCCTCGCTTACGGCAAAAATGCCCATGGTGTCGTAGCGCGCTCCGATGCACCCGCGACAACCATTATCGACAATTCAGGCATTATTGCCGCTGAAGGCAATGGCGGTGCCGGCATCGTCGCTTCCGGGCCAAGCGTTCAAATCCACAATCAGCGGATTGAAGGCTATTATTCTGACACGTTCGGCCTGGTCTATTCGCGCTGGAGCGATGCGATCCGCGTTGATCATGCGTTTGAGGCGAGCCTCCACAATGAGGGTTACATCCACGGCAATGTCGATATTGACGCGGATGAGTATGCCTATGTTCTCAACGAAAAGCTGATCACATCGCATCGTAAGAAGACGGCGGCCCTTTCGGTCGATGTCGAAAGCGGCCGCGCCGTCGTCATCAATGACGGCACTATCATCACGGGCGAGAATTCCTGGAAACATGGCATGCGCTCGCATGGCATTGAAGTTTTTGCTGCGGAGGAAGCCGTTGTTCTCAATTCGGGCACGGTGGAAACCTCGGGCAAGAAGGCGAAGGGCATCATCGTTTCAACGGAATCCGGGCTTGCCGTGGGTCTCAATTCCGGCACGATCGAAACATCGGGTGATCGTGCAGACGGGCTCGTCGTAACGGCGGGGAGCGATACCTACACGATCTATGCGCCGGAAGAAGTCCTGATCCATCGTGACGGCCATGCCGTTGCAGGCAATATCGGACTGATTGAGACCCATGGCGATGATGCCGTGGGCGTCATGGCCATGGCGGAAGGGGGCAATGCAATCGCCTTCAACCTGCTCGGTGGTACGGTCAGGACCGAGGGCGAGGACTCGCATGGCGTCGTTGCCATGACAGGCCTTGGTGATGATTCCCCGCATGAAGACGAAGGCGGGATCGCGGTTGCGCTGAACGGTGCGCCGCTTGGGCTTGTCTCGCATTTCTCAGAAGTGTTCCACGGGGGCAACTACGACTCCCTCTCCGACGTTTTCGGGTTCCTTGAGGATCATCTTCCTGAAGGGGAGCCTGACAGCCCCGGCGCTTTCCGTTCCACCATCGTAACCACAGGTGACGACGCCGTAGGCGTCGCCGCCGTCGCCGCCAGGGGTCTTGCGATTGCAGCCAATATCTATGGCGAAGTGACGACCGGCCTTACCGATAATTACGGCGATGTTTATTCCGGCACAGAAGCGCATGGTGTTGTTGCCAGCGCGTCCGGAAGTGCCATCGCCTTTGCGGTGAGCGCTCTCGGCTCGCAGGTTACAACGCAGGGCGCGGGGGCAGCCGGTGTTGCAGCCTTCAGTGAAGCCGGCTCTGCCTATGCGGGGAATAGCTATTCCTCCAGCATCGTCACGCATGGCGATGAGGCGACCGGCCTCCTTGCCAGCGCCGACGGTTATTATGATTGCGAGGTGGAGAGCTGGATCGGCGGTTATGCGTTTGCCGGGAATATCGGTGCCAACATCACCACTTACGGTGACTGGGCAGTTGGTATCGGAGCCTTCTCCAACGCCGATGCGAGTGTTGGCAATATCACC
>NZ_JBATWS010000072.1:0-5332 GCF_049672805.1 Parvibaculum sp. | reverse complement strand
TTTCTTCTGCTCGGGGCAGTTGAAATAAAGCGGCTCGGAGATAGTCGAGGGATCGAAGCCTTCCTTCACCAGCTCCACCTTGCGGTGCTTGAAGGTGCCCGTGACTTCCATTTCGGGCTGGATGCGCAGGAAGACCGGCACAGCATAATCCGGCAATTCCTTATACATCTGTGTGCGGAACTTATCGAGATCAAGCGACCCGTTCTCCGCCACGATGGAGGCCATGCCGGCGCGGCCATCCGTACCCGGCACATGCACACCATAGACATTGGCTTCCTTCACGCCGGGGAAAACCGAGATCGCTTCCGATACTTCGGATGTGGCGACATTTTCGCCCTTCCAGCGGAAGGTATCGCCAATGCGGTCCACGAAATAAAAATAGCCGCGCTTGTCCTGTCGCAGCAGGTCGCCCGTGCGGAACCAGGCATCGCCCTTTTCGAAGACATCACGGAGGATCTTCTTTTCCGTTTCTTCCTTCTTCGCATAGCCGTCAAAGCGGCCAGTCGGCTGATCGGGATCATCGGAAATGCGGCCAAGCGCTTCGCCTGCCTCGCCTACATCTGCGCGAATGCAGAAGCCATCGGCGCCACGCACCGGCTGCTCCTTCTCGATGTCGAACTTCACCAGCTCGACATTGAACTTCGCCTTCGCCCAGCCCGGAATGCGGCCAATCGCGCCTTCCGTGCCGTCGAAATTCATGAGGGCGACATTGCCTTCCGTCGCGCCATAAAATTCGAGGATATGGGGAATACGGAAACGCTTCTGGAAAGGCTTCCAGATTTCCGGCCGCAAGCCATTGCCCACCACCATGCGCAGCTTGTGTTTGCGCTCCTTGGGATGCTTTTCGGTGTTGAGCAGATAGCGGCACAGCTCGCCGATATACTGGAAGAGCGTCGCCTTGTACTTGTGCACATCATCCCAGAACTGCGTCGCGGAAAACTTGCGGCGCAGGATCACCGCACCGCCAACCGTGAGCGCCATACCGACGGCGCAGACACCGCCTGCCGAATGATAAAGCGGAAGCACCACATAGACGCGGTCCTTCTCGGTCGAATTCGCACCAGCCGCAAAGGCTCCCATCATGCTGGCAAGCCGGATATGCGGAATGCGCGCCGCCTTGGGATTGCCCGTCGTGCCGCTCGTATAGATGAAGAGCGCATCATCATCGAGCGTCACATCCTTGCGAATATCGGCGGGCAGCGCGTCGCCCGGAAGCGAGGAGAGCACCGCATCGAGATCATGCGCGCCCTGCACCTTGCCGCCTGTCGCCCAGACGGTCATCGTTCGGGCAAGCTGGTCCGCCGCCGTCGAATAGTTTTCGGCAAGCTCCGCACCGAGGATGAGGTGGTCGGCATTGGAAATATTGAGACAGTGAGCAAGCGGGCCGCCGGTGAGGTTCGTATTGATGAGCGCTGCAGTTGCACCAACCTTGATGATGCCGAGCCAGGCGATCAGATATTCCGGCCGGTTTTCCATCATCAGCGCGATGACATCGCCGCGCCCCATGCCCTGCGCCTGCACCCAGCGCGCATATTTATTCGCCTCTTCGTTGAACTGGCGATAGGTGATCGCCCGGTCCTCGAAATAGATCGCGATATTGTTCGGCTTGGCCCGGGCCAGTTCCTCGATCGTATCGGAGAAGGTGTGGGACTCATTTTCCCGAATGGCCTTGAGCTTCTTCAACGAGCGCATGGCCGCCCGAACGAAGGTAATTTCATTGCCGATCTGCTTGAAGAATCCCATATCCGACCGCCCTCCCGAGCTTTGCCTTACGTTAAGCCGCCTCTCCCCGGTTATGCCTGTCACGGTGGCGAAACGTCAAGAAAAGGCCGGGGAAATCTCCCGATTGATCGTTCACGGCTCCGTGACATGCCGGTGGTGACAAGGCATTATCGGCCCTCTTCCGGCAATCCGCCGCGAGAGCCTCACAAATACGACAGACGAGATGAGTTCAGACCAGAACCCGCAGCAGGAGCAGGAACCCGGAACCGAGGATCGGGGCGAGATATTGCTCGATGTCATCGGGCAGCAATGCCCCTTGCCGGTCCTGCGCGCGCGAAAGCGCCTTTTGCGCCTTGAGCCGGGCGACCTCCTGCGGGTTTTCGCAAGCGACCCCGTCGCGCGGATCGACATGCCCCATTTCTGCGCCGAGGCCGGCCATGAAATCATCGAAATCCGCGACCGGGGCACATGGATCGAGTTCCTGATACGGCGGGGCGATCAGGTCAGCGATGAAGAGGATCTGCTGGCAAAGCCGGTGAAAAGCCTCTAGCCGAAAAACTCGTCCGACAGGATCGCGTAGAGATATTCGTCCCGCCAGGCGCCCTGAATGTAGCGGCTGCGGCGAAAGGCACCCTCGCGCCTCATGCCGAGCTTTTCCATCACCCGGGCGGACGCCTTGTTGCGCTGGTCGCAAGTTGCCGTGATGCGTTGCAACTCAAGCTCGCTGAAGCCTGCCCCCATCAGTGCATGGGCAGCCTCCAGCACAAGCCCCTGCCCCCAGTAATCCGGGTGCAGAACATAGCCTATGTCCCCCGTCCGGTTTTCACGGTCCGTTATCTTGAGGCCGACCGCACCGATAAGCCGGGGCGCTGTCCGCCTCGTCCCCTTGAGCCAGATGGCAAGATCGAAATTCGTGCGGAGAAGTTCGGTCTGATCATTGAGAAAGGCGCGAACAGCCTGCTTGCTTTCCGCCAGCGTGTTCGGCCCCCAGGCGAGAAAGCGCGTTACTTCCGGCAATGACGAATAGGCGTGAACCGCTTCCAGATCGCGCGCAACAAATTCGCGGATGACAAGGCGGGGCGTCTCAATCGGGAGATTGATCTGAGAACCGGATTCAGCCCGCCGCCCCAATCTCATTTGCCCAAAGCATCCTTGAGAGCTGCCTTCTGCGCATCGCGGAAACCCGAAATGATCATGCGCCCCTTCTCGAAAACGGGCCGCTTGATGAGCGAAGGATTTGCCGCCATCAGCTTCACGGCCTTTGCTTCCGTCAGATCCTGCTTGTCACTGTCGGGAAGCCCGCGCCAAGTGGTGCTCGCCTTGTTGAGAAGCGCCTCCCAGCCGACAGCCGCCGCAAAGCGCTTCACATCAGCCGCGCTGATGCCATCCGCTTTCACATCATGGAAGGTGTAGGCGATGCTTTCCGCCTCAAGCCATTTGAGCGCCTTGCGGCAGGTATCGCAATTCTTCAATCCATAAACGCCAAGCACCGTTCTCTAGCCCTGTTCTGCCTGTGAACCTTTGCCCAAGCATAGCGGGGAAGAGGCCGGTGCCAAAGCGCCGGAAATTTATGAGATTGTGGTTCAGGCAGCCTGCATCGTCTGCATCTGGCGCGCACGCTCCGCCTTGAAGGCAGCTTCTGCCTCGAGCGACAAAGGCTCCACTTCGCGGTATGCCACCGGTTCTTCGATGCCGAGAAGCGCGCGCACTTCCGAAAGCGGCTTCGGCAAAAGCGCTTCCCAGTCCGCACCCGGCAGCCACTGCGCCTTCTTGCCATTGCGATAGGCTTCGCGCACCACACGCCGGACATTCACCTGCGGCAGCGTCCGCTTTGTCGAACGTGTCCCCATCATCACGATAAAGCCGATACCGCGATTGCGCGTCTGCGCATAGGTAAAGCTGAGCAGGGCAAGCTCGCCAAGCCCGTCGCGACCATAGCCTGTCGTCACATGCCAGAGATCATGCTGGTCGCGATTGCGGCACCCGAACAGATATTCTTCGGGCGTCCGGTCATCATCCTTGCGGCGCACCACCTCGCTTGCCTCGACCAGCCCGTCAGCGGTGAGGTTTTCTTCCGCCATGAAATCGTAATAGGCGCGCCCAAGCGAGCCTTCGGGCAGGCTTGAAAGCCAGGCCGTGTCGCTCAGCGTCTTCACGAGGTCACGCTTTTCGGACAGGATACGCTGCCCGATCGGCGAGGCCGCGAAACGCTCGAACTGGCGGTCATTGGCATTGCCTGACAGCGCGTCGATGATGACGAAAACCTGCGACGTATCTTCCTTGTCGGCAGTCAGCGCACGCATGGCCCGCAGCGCCTTCAGCGGCTGGATGCGCTTGCGCTTCCGTTTCACAGGCGCGCGAGCATGAGAATTGCTGGTGTCGGATTTCATCGGGCTTACAGTCGTCATCGGATATGTCCCGTTGTTATATAGTGACGTTTCGCCATTGCCCCATATGACCTGATGTGAAGCATAGGCCATACTGACATTTCTGTCAATATAACTCTGGTCGAAGGAGATTTCGTGTCGAGCGTTGACAAAGACCGCGCCACCACGGACGAAAAGCCCGGAAAACCGCCCGCAAAGCGCATCCGGCGCACGGCGGAGGAAGCGCGGCGGCTCATTCTCGATGCCGCCGAGGCGAGGCTCGCCCGGCAGGGGCCGGAGGGCTTGCGGCTTCAGGATATTGCGCGCGATGTCGGCATCTCCCACCCGGCGATTCTGCACCACTTCGAAAGCCGCGACGGCCTTGTCCGCGCGCTCATCAACCGGGCAAACAACCAGCTCCGCGACAAGCTTCTCGCCGCGCTTGCAGGCGATGAAAAAAGCGATGACGCGATGGACCATATCGGCCATGTCTTCGAAGTGCTGAGCGACCGCGGCACGGCGCGGCGTCTCTCATGGCTCCTGCTCACAGGGCGCGCCGCAGAAGGCACGAGCGAACAGTCCGGGCACAATGTGATGGGCGAGATCGTTGAGGCGATGCAGCAGCGGCGCGAGGCCTATGCGAAGGAACACGGCCTCAGAAAGCCCGACCGCGAAGACACGCTCTTCACCGCCATGCTGGCCGCGAACGCCGCCTTTGGCGAAGCCATTGTCGGCCGCCAGCTCGCCGAAGCAGCCGGCCTCAATCGGGACGGGCTGAAGCGCTTCCGCGTCTGGTTCGCGAAAATGCTGAATGACCATCTGGATGATAAGGCTGAGTAAGTGGTGCCCCTGGCCGGACTCGAACCAGCACGTTGTTGCCAACAGCAGATTTTGAGTCTGCCGCGTCTACCATTCCGCCACAGGGGCCCCGGAGCGGCGGGCGCGCATCATAATGGCCTTCGCCCGGCCTTCAATGGAAAAGAAAGAGGGAGGCTCATGCGGCGTCGGGCCACGGGACAAAAACCCGTCCCCATGCTTCAATGAAACCATGACAGAACGCCTGCCCTCGAACATCATCCCCTGGATATTGCTCGCCGTGAGTGCGGCCACGCTTGGTGGCGCGCTCTTTTTTGAGCATGTGCTGGGCTACATGCCCTGCTCGCTCTGCCTTGAAGGGCGCTGGCCGCATTATCTGGCGCTCGGCCCAGCGCTGATCGCAGGCCTGCTGTCGCGTAACACCAATC
>NZ_JBATWS010000071.1:0-22482 GCF_049672805.1 Parvibaculum sp. | reverse complement strand
CTTGAAGGTGTCCACCCGGCTCGGGATGCGCAGATAGCGTCCGAAAACACCATTGGGTGCGTGGTTTTCATAATCATAGCGCGTGTATTCGAAGCGCAGACCCGCCGTGAACATCGTGTGCGGAGCAAGACGCCATTCGCTGTGAATATAGGGCGCGAGGACGAGTGCCTTCACCGTGTAATCATAGTGCACGCCCTGCGGCATGGTGCCCATCGTCGGGGTGTCCTGAATTTCCTTAAGGTAGCCATCCGTATATTCGGTATCGAGGCCAAAGATGATGCTGTGTCCGCCATCAAGCGTGGAAATGAGGCTTGAAAGCAGGCCGCCGCTCCAATGGCCGTTTTCTTCGCGCGGCTTTCCGGGCGGCATGAAGTGCATCAGGAAGTTCATATCGTTGACGCGCGCATAGGGCGTCAGCACCAGCATCAGATCGTCGGAAAGGTCGCGCTCCATCCGCATAGCGGCGCGCACAGCCCATGCGTCGCGATAGGCTTCGGGATTGGGGTTCGTCTTGTAAAGCGCCGGGTCCTTATAGGCGTCTGGCCCGACGACGTAGCCTGCCGTTTCCTGATTGGTGTTCACGGCGGTCAGCGTCGCGGTGATGCGGGTTTCCGGCGCGGCGTAGTCGTAGCGGAGCCGTCCCTTTTGCTGTTCAAGGCCGGATGCGGCGCGGAAGCCGCCATCATGAAGCACGGCAAAGCTGCCGCGGATGCCATGTGTCGAGGCACCTTCGCCGGAAAGCGTGCGGCTTGCCGTGCCGGATGATTTGTAGAAATCATGCGGGCCGCCCCAGATGGTCAGTTCCGCATCGCCGCCGGGCACGGGCGGGCGGCTCAGGAAGTTGATGAGACCGTGTTCGGCATTCGAGCCATAGCGTGCGCCGCCGGGGCCGCGCACGACTTCTATGCCGCCGGATATTTCGTCCATCGCCTCCATCAGCGCGTTCACATTGGCAAAGCCTGCCGCGCGCATGGGGACGCTATCTTCGAGATAGAGGAAGGAGCCAGCGCCCGCGCCGCCCGACAGCACGGGCGAGCGGATGGCGGTGAGGTGTTCTGCGCCGCTTCCCTGCTGGATGCCGACGCCGGGAATCCGGTTCACCGCTTCAGCGGGCTGGCCGGGCTGGATGAACTCCATCTCCAGATCGCTGATCTTGGAAATATTGCCTGTATGCGTGGCGCGAAGCGTGCCGAAGCCCGTTGTGGTGACGGTCAGCTCATCAAGGAGGAGGCGTTTTTCCGGCGCGGGGGCTTCTTCCGCGTGGGCGGTGGAGGCGGCGAGAGGCAGGGCAAGGCTGCCGAGAAGGGCGGAAACCGCCACGCTGCTACGCCAGAGGGACGCATACCGAAACCTGTTCACCTGAATCACTCCCCGCCCGATGCCTTGTTTCCTGTCTTTTGGCTCGTTTCGGCCGAATTGCCTCATTGTTAGCATGGTGAGCGGTTGCGTCGAGCCTCGATCCGGTGGGGGCCGTCTGAATGCGCGGCAATCGGCCACGGGAAACAGGGCGGCCTCACCTTGCCGGGGCAGGGGGCAAACTCTAGAGTTCCTGCCGACATGAAAATCAGAGGCACATCCATACCGCCCCTGGCGCTTTCTGCGGGTCTGATCGCGGTGGCGACCATGGCCGTCATCTATTCACCGACGCTTTACCGCATGTTTTGCGAGGCAACGGGCTATGGCGGCACCGTAACCGTGACACGGTCGCTGAAGGAGGTGCCGAGCTCCCCCATCGGGCCGGTCGTCAAGGTGCGCTTTGATGCCAATGTCTCGCCCGGCCTCGACTGGAGCTTCGGTCCCGTCGAAAAGGAGGTCGAGGTGAATGTCGGGGTACCGAAGACGATCTTCTATCGGGCGGTCAACAACAGCAGCGAAACGCTGGTGGGGCGCGCTACCTATAATGTGACGCCGGGGATCGCCGGATATTATTTCAACAAGACAGATTGTTTCTGTTTCAGCGAGCAGAAGCTTGAGCCGGGCGAAAGCGCGGAAATGCCGGTCATGTTCTTCATCGATCCTGAAATGATGGACGATATGGACACGAAGAGTATCCGCACCGTTACGCTGTCCTATACGTTCTTCAAGTTGAACTCCGATGAGGATGCCATTGCAGCGGCCAATTCGCTGAAGGAGACGGGTGACACACGCGCGCGCGAGCTGTCAGAGGCGACGAGCGCGGAGTTCACGAACAACGTGCAGCGCAGGCGCTGACCCTATGAAAGTGTGGGAGCCAGAGGCAGAGCCGCGCCCCACAGCAGAGCCCGCGCCGCGCACGCCGCGCACAGCCGAGAGCTGGCTTGATCTTATTCTTCTGCCGCTTCTTTCTGTCGGCCTTACCGGCGCGCTGATCTTCGGTGCGGGGCAGGTGAGCCTGCCGCTCGACGAGGCGGTGGTGCTTTATGGCTCAATGATCGTGCTTTACGCCGCGGTCATTCTGGCCGTGGCGCTGCTCCTTCGCCTGCGCGGGTTGCGGCTTTTTCAGACGTTCCTGTCGGCGGGGCGGGCGTGGTCGGGCTGGGTCGCCATTCCGCTCGGCATCCTGCTTGCCCTGTGCGCCTCGGGGGTGATCGAGCTTCTGCCGGAGGGTATTCAGCAAGAGCTGATGGAGCGCAATGAGGAGATGATGCCCGATACGCCGGGGCAGGCGATAGCGCTCTTTTTCGTCGCCGTGCTTCTCGCTCCGCTCGCGGAAGAGCTTTATTTCCGGGGGCATCTGCTGCGACTCATGTCGCGCCATATGTCATTCGGGGTGGCGGCGGTGCTGAGTGCGCTTCTGTTCTCGCTGGTGCACGGGCATCTTCTGTCGCCGGGGCTTGGCGGGATGGTGCTTACCCTGATCATTTTTCTGCTGGGGATCGCCCTTGCTTTTGTCGCACGCTGGGGCGGCAGCCTGCGTGCGCCTTTCGTTCTCCATGCCGCCTATAATGCGACGCTGACCCTTCCCGGGATTTATCTGCTTCTGACAGACGCCCCGGCATAAGCCGGCCACCGGCTCCATTTCTCGCCACGTATATAAAAGTAGGGTCGGTTCCTCACCGCCATCGTTCCATATTGATCCCGATTTAGTCCGTTTGGGTCATGCGGGCCTCTTAACTCTCTCTTTACTCTCCGCCGCAATGGCGCAATCGCGCCGTTTGGCTGTGCCTTGCCGGGTTGTGGGCGAGCGCAGGGGGTTCTGTATCGGCTTTAAAGGGATGAGATGATGAGGGCGAAACGGGGTGATGCGGAGACGGCAATCATGCGTGGCCGGTTCCGTGCGCGGCCATTTGTCGTGGCGGCGGCATTTCTGCTGGTGGCAGCGGGGACAGCGGTTGCAGGCGCGATGGATGAAGCGGCCCAGCGGCTGGGCGCAGGGGATGCGCAGGGCGCTTACCAGATTCTGAAGCCCGAGGAACGGAACCTCGCGGGCAATCCCGATTATGACTACATGCTTGGCGTGGCCGCCATCGATTCCGGTCGCCCTGCCGAAGCCGTTGCTGCTTTCGAGCGCGCATTGGCGGTGAAACCCGATCATTTGCAGGCCCGCGCTGAACTCGGCCGCGCCTATATCGCGATGAACGAGCCGGAGGCAGCCCGTCGTGAGCTTGCGACGGTGCGCGGTCAGGAGGTGCCGGAAGATGTCCGCGCCACCATCGACCGCTATGTCACGGCGCTTGATACCGGCCTTTCCGGCGGCGGCACGCAGATCCGCAGCAATGTGACGGTGAAGGTGGGTTACGACACCAACGTCAACAATTCGACAAGCGACTCGCGCATTCTCATCCCTGCCTTTGCAGGACTTGGCTTTGCAACGCTCGGCGCGGGCGCGACTTCCGAAGAAGACGGCTTCGGTGAAGTTTCAGGACGCACCTCACTCGTGCACGGGCTTGCGCTCGACAAGCAGCTTCTCGTTGATCTCAACGCCTCCTATCGCGGCAATCTGGATATGGAGCAGTTCAATCAGGGGCTGGCGGGCGCGAATATCGGCTTTGCACAGCGCACACCTGATTACGGCACTTTCGCTCTCAGCGCGCAGCTTCAGGCCTATTGGGTGGATGACGAAGCCTATCGCTACACCTATGGCGCGCTTGGCCAGTGGACGCAGCGCAGCAAGTCGAACACGGATTACGCCGTCTATCTGCAATATGCGAAGCTGAACTATCCCAACAGCAGCGCGCAGAATGCGCACCGCTACACGGCAGGTGCCACTGTCGGCAAGGCGCTTGCGGGTACGAGTGAACCCTACATCCATGCCGGTGCCTATGCAGGTATCGAGAAGATGACGGACGGTGCGTTCGATCATCTTTCTTACGATTTCGCAGGTCTTCGTGCGGGCGGCGAGATGACGCTGATGCCGCAACTGCGGGGCTATGCGGTCGCGGCGGTCGAGCTGTCCGAGTATCACGACACGGACCCGCTTTTCCTTGAAGAACGCTCCACAGTGCGTGCCGATGCCACGGCCGGCTTGCGCTATGCGCTGCGCAACGATCTCTCGCTTGGTGGCGAGGTCACCTATACGCGGTCGGACAGCAACATCGTGCTCTACGAATATGACCGCGTGGTTGCCTCCGTCTCTCTCAGTTTCGATTTTTGAACCGCAAGGAGCCTCAATCCATGAAAAGCAATCTTTTTAACCGGCTTCTCGCAACCACAGCGCTTGCAGCGCTGTTGTCGGTTCCTGTTTCCGCTCAGGCGCTTCCCGTCCTCTTCGGTGATGCGGCGGCAAACGGTGTTTCGATCAGCAATATCGAGCCCGGTCAAACGGTGACCGCGACCACGCTTCTGCAATTGCAGGCAGAGGACGGAAGCATCATCACGCTGGAACCCGGCACCGTGTTCACACTGACGGGTGAAGGCGACAGCATATCGATTGAACTCATCTCCGGTGCGGCACGCGTTGCCTCCAGCGGGTTGCCGATCTCGGTGTCGCGCGGCGGCGTAACCATTTCCACGTCAGGCGGTGCGTTCAGCTCCTTTGCCAGCGATGATGGCGGGCTCTCGGGGCGTGTCAATCAGGGCACGGCAACGGTTGCCAATGCGAGCGGCACGCGTGAATTTGCGCGCGGCGAAGGCTATGAAGCGACGGAGACGAGCATCGCCGGCACCTTCACCCCGCCCCAGCCGGGAAGCACGCAATATGCGCAGAACCAGACCGAAGATGAGCCGGATTATTCGCCTGCCGATCAGCAAGGATCGACGGGATCGGCCATTGTTGAAGAAGCTGCAGGCGGTGGCGGTGGCGGAGGCTATGGCGGCACCCCGCCGGTAACGGGTGTTGTCGTTCCGCTTACGGGCGATGAGGATTCTGGCTACACGCTCGTCTATGCGGCTGATGCCATCGGCATTGACGCGCGCGATCCCGCAAAGGTGACAATCGGCGCAAATGGCGAGCTTAACCAGTATGATCTGGAGCCGGGTATGCCGGAGCGGCTTGAGCGCAATTCGAACCAGTCGCTTGAGCGGGGAGAGTCCAACGGCGTTTTCATCGAGCGTTGGGCCGGCGGTGAGACGCGCGGCAATTATTTCAATGTCAATAATGGCACAACCTTCTCGGATATGGGGCGCACCAGCCATCAAGGGTTCCACCTTGCTTATGGCAAGCCGAGCGCAGATGTGCCGGTGAATGGCGTTGCAACCTACTCGCTGGTGAGCGCAACGAAGCCGACCATTGATAATGGTCAGTTCGCGCCGGGTACTTTCTCGGGCGAGATGTCGATCCTGTTCGGGCCGATGCTCGGTATCGGCATTGATTTCGACATCGATATGCCGGGCGACCACATCTACAATATCAAGACGCCGGGCGGGGTCGCTGCGCCGACTACAGGCGGCATCTATTATGATCCGTCGAGCCAGGTATTCCGGGTGAACAGCATTACCATGGCGCAAGGCGGTGCTGCCTGCCCGACGGCCAATTGCGATGCGGTTGTCTATGGCTTCTTCGGCGGCACGGATGCGAGCGATATCGGCGTCAGCTATCAGATCATGGATTTCTCCATTCACTATGATGACCTGTTCCGTGCCAAGCGGATTTCCGGTGCAGCCGTCTTCACACAGGCGGGATATACGCCCGGTGGCGGCAGCGGGCCTGCTGCGATGGAAAGCGGTGCAATCGATGCTCCGCTCGTTGCCTCGCCCGGCAATGTGAAGTGGTATGGCAGTCTCTTCTACAGCCCTGCGATCAATTTCCAGACGGCGAAGAATCTGGGCGGGCAGAACGACATCGTTGCCTGGGGCGACGACGGGGCGGTGACCTACATTCAGGCGACCGAAGTCTCGCTCGCGCGGTATGATCGCGGTACCGCCGTGACGGCCGATCTCTATGGTACGGAGTACATGCAGATCGGCCGCTGGAATGGCGGCGATATTACCGTCAATCTGATCGACGAGCAGACATTCTCGCCGAATGGCTATCAGGGCATTGTCTATCTCGTGGGCAGCATGCTCTCGAGTTCGCTGCGGCCTGAGAACATCATTGCGACCTATGATCTTGCAGGCGCGACCGCGCCGATATTCGCGGGCGGCAATTTCGCGCCGGGTGTCTTCGCCGGCACGGCTGCCATCCAGTTTGGCGCGGCGAACACCAACGCCAAGATGGGCCTCGATGCCACTGTCACGATGGATGAGGGCGGCGATATCGTCGTCTACAACATCTCTACCACCGGCGGCACGGCGACGCCGGGCACGAGCGAGATCACGCTTTTCGGAAGCCAGATCAACGGGTCGTATCAGGTGCAGTCGCCAGACGGGGTTGCTTGCTCCGGCTCTGCCGTCAACTGCAACGTGAATGTGAATGGCTTTGTCGGCGGGCCGCAGGCGCGTGAGGCGGGCATCAACTATCTGATCGGCAACAACATGGCGAGCGCGATCTATGGCGCTGCGATCTTCGCTCGGGACGATGTTGGCGATACGCTCGACGGCTATCTGATGGGCATGACCTATGCGATCCGCAGCCCGGACAGCGCGGTTCTGGCGGGCAGCTTCGGCGATATCAGTGCGGGCGCGACCGACATCACCATCCTCAATAATGAGGTGAAGGAGATCCACGGCTACAATAATTCCTACACGCCAGGCGTAGCAACGGTGTCGGAAGTTGGTGGTTCGCCGAGCGTCATCTCGTGGCAGCGCTGGTCGGATGGCCAGATCGGCGGGCAGAGCTTTGGTTCGCCTCGCACAACCGTTCTCGGCGAGAATCAGAGCATGCATGTGCTCGCCTGGTCGCCGGCAACGAACCTGCCGACAGAGGGTGTCGCAACCTACACGCTGGCCGGTGCGACCAATCCGACGATTGCGGATGGTTCCGTGGCGCCGGGCACCTTTGATGGTGCAATGGCGGTTGCCTTCGGCTTCGGGAACACCAAGGTCGGCATTGATCTCGATGTTTCGATCGGTGGCCACACTTACAACATTGCCACCACTGGCGGCGTTGTAACGCCCTCTTCGAGCCAGATGAGCCTTGGTGCTTCTGCCTCCTTCTCCAGCACGATTGATCTCACGCCGGGCGGCGTTGCCTGCCCGGATGCGGCCTGTCAGGCGAAGGTTGCAGGCGGTCTTGCGGGCAGCGGTGGCAGCCATGCCGCTCTTGCCTACACGATCTCGGCGAATGGCAATCCGACCGCCAAGGCCGTGCAGGGTGTCGCGGGCTTCGAGCGCGGATCGATTATCGCTCCCTGAGTAATCTCTTCCGATTACGCCTTTGTGGGGGCGGGTTTGAGGCCGGGCAGCAACGCCCGGCCTTTTTCTTTCGGACTATCTGATCGTGCGCTCTAGCGCGAGAAGGAGATGGGCTTCGATTTCCTTGCGCATGGCAGCGCGGTTCGCCCTTGTGGCGGGGCTCATGAGATAGAGGTCAACGAGATTGCCGAGAAGCGCATACATGAAATGAAGCCGGGCAGGAGCAGGCCGCGCGCGGGGCGAGAATTTTTTCAGGAAGGGTGCGATGAGATGGCTGACGGCAAAGAGGTTCGCGCCATCCTGATCGCTCTCGATGGTGCGCAGTGAGCGCATGGCCCGAAGCAATCCCGGATGGGCGGGCATGGTTTCTGCCGTATCGAGATAGATGTTGAGAAGCTCCCGCGCAGCATCTTCGGGCGGTGTATCGGATGGAAGCTCTCCCAGCCGCCCGGCGCAAATGGCGGAGATGCGCGCGACCGAATCGTCATAGGCGGCAAGCAGCAGCGCATTGCGGTCCTTGAAATAGCGATAGAGGCTCCCGACGGACATGGCGGCGCGCTCGGCAACGCTTGTGGTTGTCACAGCTTCCGCCCCGCTTTCGCTCACAATTTCTTCCACAGCACGCAGAAGTGCTGCGCGCGTTTCCACGGCCCTTGCCTGCAAGGGCGGCTTTTGCGCGGCGGAGGCGGATTTTGTTTTGCTGACTCGCTTCATGAAAAGTGAAACTATTTCATTTTTCTTGACGGGGACAGGGAAAAGGCAACAAGGTGCGGGGAAAGAGCCTGCCGCAGTCTGTGGCGCAACGGGGGAGGAAATGATGAGAGCGATAGTGTCACGGGCATGGGCGTTTGCGCCGGGACTGGCGCTGACCTTCGGTGTGGTGACGGCCAGCATGGCGGCGGAAATCCGCCTGAGCCCCGCGGATGGCGTTGAGAAGCTTGTCGAAACACTCATTCTGGCAGGCGAGGGGGACATGATCCTTCTCGATGAGGGGCGCTGGGAGCTTGAGGACGGGCTGGTGCTCGATGCGAAGGGCGTGACGATCCGCGGCGCAGGTGCGGAGAAAAGCGTGCTCTCTTTCAAAGGACAGACCGGCGCGGGTGAGGGGCTTCTTGTCACCTCCGATAATGTGGTGCTCGAAGATTTCGCGGTCGAGGATACGAAGGGCGACGGTATCAAGTCGAAAGGCGTTGACCGGATCACCTTCCGTAACCTGCGCGTCGAATGGACGAAAGGGCCGAACGAAAAGAACGGCGCTTACGGCGTCTATCCCGTTTCTTCGACCAATGTGCTGGTGGAAGGCGTCACCGTGCGCGGCGCTTCCGATGCGGGCATCTATGTCGGCCAGAGCCAGGACATCATCGTTCGCCACAGCCTTGCCGAATATAATGTCGCCGGTATCGAGATCGAGAACAGTTTCCGCGCCGATGTTTATGGCAACCGCGCGCAGCACAATACGGGCGGCATCCTGATTTTCGATCTGCCTAACCTGCCGCAACAGGGCGGGCATGACATTCGCGTGTTCGACAATGATGTCGTGAATAATGACACGCCGAATTTCGCGCCCGAGGGCAATATTGTCGGCAGTGTTCCGACCGGCACAGGCATCATGGTGATGGCAAACCGCAATGTGCACATTTTCGGCAATCGCCTTTCGGGCAATGGCACGACGCATATTCTGATCGCTGCCTATCCCAATGATTTCGACGATGATGAATTCATGTTCGTGCCGCGCGGTGTCTATATCCACGGCAATGAATATGGCGAAGGCGGCGGCGCGCCTGCGGGCGAGATTGGCGAGATGATCGCGCATTACACGGGCACACCGCTTCCCGACATTATCTGGGATGGCGTGACGCGCCTCACGGAATGGCTCACATGGGTCGCGGCAGAGGACCGCATCTATATCAAGGAAGCAGAAGGCACGAGCTTTGCGAATCTGAAAATGATCTCGCAGATGATCCTGCCCTGGCGCACAAGCCTTGATCGCGACATTGCTAACTATGCGGGCGAGTTGCCGGAAATCACCGCCGTATCGCTGCCTCAGGATAGCGAGAGCTGAACATGAGCGTGTTTCCGGTCATGCGGGTGAAGGAAATGCTGACGCGGCTTTTGCTGGGCGTCTCTTTCCTCACCTTCATGGCCGGGGCGGCGCTTGCGGTTGATGATGCGGCGATTGCGGGTGCAAGGCCGCCCGCAAAACTTTCCGCATTCGGTTTCTTCGCCGATCTCGCAGACCAGGTGCCGGCGGCTGGTGTAATGCCATTTGCCCCCGCGACGCCGCTCTTCACCGACCATGCGGAGAAGTTTCGCTTCGTCTATATGCCGGAAGGCACGAGTGCCGCTTATGACCCGCAAGAGGTGTTTCATTTTCCGGTCGGTACGGCGCTCATCAAGACTTTCTCCTATCCGGCTGCAGAGCGTCCCGGCGGATATCGCCATATCGAGACAAGGCTCTTGCTGCGGCAGGAAAGCGGCTGGCACGCCTGGGCCTATGTCTGGAATGACAAGCAGAGCGATGCGGAACTCAGGATCGCTGGCGCGAAGATACCGCTCACCATCGCGCTGCCGAATGGAGGCACGAAAGACATCCTCTATGCCGTGCCGAACAAGAACCAGTGCAAGGGCTGCCATGCAATCAAGGGCGAGGTCGAGCCCATCGGCCCGAAGGCGCGTCATCTGAACCATGTGTTTGCCTATCCGGACGGGAAAGAAAATCAGCTGACGCGCTGGGCGGCTGCGGGGCGCCTCACCGGGCTGCCGGATCTCGTGGAAGTTCCCGCCGTTCCCCACTGGCTTGATGTTGCGGCACCGCTTGATGCGCGGGCGCGAGGCTGGCTCGATATCAATTGCGCGCATTGCCACCGGCGTGGCGGGCCTGCGGACAATTCCGGTCTCTTTCTCACATGGGATGAGAAAGACCCGGTGGCGCTCGGCATTCGCAAGCGCCCGGTTGCGGCAGGGCGCGGGGCGGGCAATCTCGCTTTCGATATTGCGCCGGGCGATCCCGATGGTTCGATCCTGATCTATCGGGTGGAGAGTGATGAACCGGGCGTGATGATGCCGGAGACAGGGCGCACACTGACGGATGATCGCGCGGTTGCCCTGTTGCGCGAGTGGATCAGCACCATGAAGTGAACCGGGCGGCGGTGCTCAATCCGCTCTGACGGGCCGTGGCGTTCCTGCCCCCCGCTCCCAGACAAAAGTGAGGGCGGGATCGGGCACATGGAAGGTCGCATAGGCATAGCCTGTGCCTTCGAAAAAGCGCGCGATGAATGGCCCCTGATAATTGAGCCAGTCGCCATAGCGGCCAAGCCGGTAGGGAAGGTTCCGGGGAAGAGCGCTTTCGGCCGGCAGAATGATGCTGTGTCGATAGGCAAGCGGCGGCCCGTCGGCATCGATCTGGACCATGCCGGGTTCCGGGCAGCGGGCATCAGGATCAAGCTTGCAGCCATTGAAGGTAATCCTGCCCGGCCCCTCCTCGGCCAACCGGCGCTCACGGAGCGGTGTCGCAAGATCGCGCGAGCAGAAGCCTGCCCCTGCATCTGCGGCGATGGCAGCATCAAGATAGACCGGTGCCCCGTCATTCTCCCGTGCGAAGTCGAGCAGCGCCAATATCGCCTCGCGCTCGGCTGCAAGATCAGCACTTCCACCCGCGCAGGAAAGTCGGAAGCGGGCAGCAGGCAGCGGCTCGGCTGCGGCGGGCGGAGGGGTCGCAAGGAATCCTGCCCCTAAACTGGCTGCGGCCAGAATCATGAATGGGCGGCGCATCGGGCCGGGTTTTTCTCTGGCGCTCACCTGTCAGACTACCCCGGCCTTCAGGAAGTCATGAATATGGACAAGGCCCACAGGGCGGTTGTCCTCGACCACGAAGAGACTGGTGATCTTCCGCTCATTCAGGATTTTCACCGCTTCGGAGGCAAGCGTTCCGGGGGAGACGGTCTTGGGGGACCGGTTCATGATCTCGCCCGCGGTTTTCGTGAGCAGGCCGTCTGTCCCGGAATTGCGGCGGATATCGCCATCCGTGATCATGCCGATGAGGCGGCCTTCCTCATCCACGATGCCAACGGCACCGAGGCTTTTCTGGGACATGATGAGGAGCGTTTCCGACATGCCGGTGTCGGGGCTCGCCAGCGGCAGGGCGTCGCCCGTATGCATGATCTCGCGCACGAGCTTCAGCATGGCGCCGAGCTTGCCGCCCGGATGGAAGATGCTGAAATCCTTGGCGGAAAAGCCTTTCATCTCCAGCAGCGCAATGGCGAGAGCGTCACCCAGCGCAAGCTGCATGGTGGTCGAGGTCGTGGGGGCAAGCTTGTTGGGGCAGGCCTCTTCCGCCTTGGGCAGGACAAGGGCGACATCGGCGGCAGTGCCGAGGGCGCTTGTCGCAGCCGAGGTCATGGCAACAAGCGGGATGGCAAATCTTTTCGCGTGCGAAATGATGCTCGACAGCTCTGCCGTCTCTCCCGACCAGGAAAGGGCGAGGATGACATCCCCCGTCGTGATCATGCCGAGATCGCCATGGGAGGCCTCGCCGGGGTGAACATACTGGGCGGGCGTGCCGGTGGAGGCGAGGGTTGCCGCGATCTTCCGGGCGATATGGCCCGATTTGCCCATGCCGGTGACGATAACGCGGCCCGTTGCCCCGCCCAGCGCCTCGACAGCGTTTGAGAAGGGGCCGTCCAGAGTGTCCATCAGCGCCTTCAGCCCTTCGATTTCGAGGGTGAGCGTCCGGCGGGCAGAGGCGATATGCCCATCGCCGGCCTTTGTCGGACGGGTCGCGTTTGTCGATTTATTGGGCAATGTGTCTCCCTCCGGCGGTATGCTCTTGAACGGCAGCAATTTGCCCCCTTATACAGCAGGCAGGATGCATTGCGTCAGGGGTTCGTTTCGGGTTCCCCCGGATTGGCAGAGCATCTCCTTGTTCACACTCGGATTTCCGTTAGGGTGAAAAGATGGCGTCGCCGGGGCTGGTCACGGCGAAGGGCGCCGGTGAGGGTATCTGTGCGTGGATTTGTGGCGAGGCTGAAAGGCGCGTTTGGCGGCGCGGAGGAAGAAGCGGGGCTGCCACCGGGCCTGCGCGTCTATGCCATAGGCGACATTCACGGCCGCGACGACCTGCTGGCCAGTCTTCACGAGAAGATCGAAGCGGATGCCAAGGCCTCGCCTTGCGAGCGCAATATCGTGGTCTATCTCGGGGATTATGTGGACCGGGGGCTTCAGTCGAAGCAGGTCATTGACCGGCTCATCGGCAATCGAATTGCCGGTTTCGAGCATGTCTTTCTCAAGGGGAACCATGAGCAGGCCATGCTCCAGTTTCTGGGGGATGCTGCCTTTGGCAAGACCTGGAAATATTTCGGCGGGCTTGAGACGCTCCATTCCTATGGCATCACGGAACTGACGCTGACGGATGATCCGCAGGCGTTTGAACGGGCACGCCTGCATTTTCTGGAGGTTTTGCCGGAGGCGCATCGCCATTTCCTTGAGACGCTTCAGCCGTCTGCGGAGTTCGGGGGGTATTTCTTCGCTCATGCGGGGGTGAGGCCCGGCATATCGCTCAGCAGGCAGATCGAGGAGGATCTGATGTGGATTCGCGACGAATTCCTTCAGTTCGATGCCTCCTTTGGCAAGGTCATTGTCCATGGGCACACGCCGGGCGAAGAGGTGGTGGTGCGGCGGAACCGGATCGGCATCGACACGGGGGCCTATATGACAGGTGTGCTGACAGCCGTGGTGCTTGAGGGCGACGAAAAGCGCTTTATCCAGACAAAATGAACTGACAGGCTCTCTTCCAGGGGCGGTTAACCAGTAATAGAAAATTCATTTCGGCTTACGGTGTTTCAACTCTTTGAATCGTAGGATTGATGCTAGACCGGGGGCATAATGCTTCAGACCGCCTATTTTGAGTGCAGATGCGGGAATGTATCTGCGGCGAAGCGGGCAGGGTTTGAGAGAGGCACGTAGAAGAGGTGGTAAGAATGACTGGAATTAACGGGAATTCATGTGGACGCGGTCTGCGGGCGGTTTCCCGGCTTGCCACAATTTTCCTCGTGGCAGGCTTTCTTGCGGCGTGTGCTGATGGTCCGCGTCCAAATAGTGCCGGTCCCGCGACGGCGCCCGCCCAGACGGTTGCCGCCACTGCAGATGGCTCTGTTCCCCTGCCTGGTGATGCGACGGCGGATTATTCGCTCGGCGTGGGCGACAAGCTCCGCGTTATCGTCTTCGGCGAGCCTGATCTTTCCGGCGAATTTGACGTGAGCGGGTCGGGAAATGTCGCCCTGCCCCTTATCGGGCAGGTGCGTGCCAAGGACCTGACGCTGAGTGAGTTCGAGGACGCCGTCGAGGCAAAGTTCAGCGAAGGATATCTCAATAATCCCCGCGTGAGCGTGGAAGTTCTCAACTATCGCCCCTTCTATATCTATGGTGAAGTCGAGAATTCGGGTCAGTATCCCTATACGAACGGGATGACGGTGCTGAACGCTATTGCGGTGGCGGGCGGCTATACTTATCGCGCCAATACCGATCGGGTATTCATTACTCGTGGGGAAGGCGCCGAGCAGGCCTATCCTGCCAGCCAAGCCGTTCGCGTTCTCCCTGGAGATGTTGTGCGAGTGCCGGAACGGTTCTTCTAAATATAGTATTTATATTTCCGGCATTGCGATGTGTGAATCAAGAGAATGACGATGTTCATCTTTGTGTTATTCGGAAGGTAAAACATCGTTTTCAGTAAGTGCAGCCGTGTAATACACTATGTGTATTAGAGTCAATCGGAGGCGTTTCTCTCTGGCGCGGCCGCGATGTATTTATGCCACGGCGCGCGAAAACAATTCGTTAACTGAAAATTATCCATGTTCAGAATGGATGGTTCCCTTATTGTGGCGCTATGACGCTTCGATGTCAGGTGATCCCCGGCAAGGGGCCGCCTGTCCGCTATATCGAAGGGGGAAGCGCAAACCTTCGGGTTTTCGCCCGGAAGCTGCCCTCCGGTTGGCCTGACAACATTGGGGAAGCGCGCTGGTGGTTTCGGCTCTTGCGCTGCTCCTCGGGAGAATAAGTTATGAAAAGAATTTTCTTTGCACTGTCCCTCGCTCTCGCTTTTGTGGCGGCGCCCGCAATCATTGCTGTGCCGAATGCCGCTGCCCAGGGGGTTGAGGCCGTTCAGGTGATGGAAGCAGAGGTAGAGGCGCTTCTGATTGCCAATGCCGACAATCCCGAAGCTTTCGCGGCTGCGGTTGAGGCGTATGTGCTCGCCGCTGGCGATGCGGAGCTTGCGACAGAGGCCGTGATCAACGTGCTCACCAACCCCAAGAGCGAAGCAGCGCGGCTCGCGCTCGCCAACAATCCGGAGTTGAAGGCTGCGGGTGGACGGGGCCTCGGTGCAGCGATCGCGCAGATTGGCCTCACCAATCCGACTGTTGCCGCTGCCATGCAGGCGAAAGTCGAAGCGTCGAATGACGAATCGCTTCAGGCCGCGGTTTCGGAAGGTAATGCCGAGCGGACGGCATCGATCCAGCAGCAGCAGGCTGCGGAGTCCGGGGAGACGGCCGAGAATAACGACTCCACGCCGGAAACTCCCGTGAGCCCCAACTAACAGAATACGAAAACTGCGCCGGGCCCAGATGCCCGGCGTTTCGAAATGTTAGGTTTCCGGCAGGGCGCTGCGCTCGCCGGAGTGACACTCAATACCGAATTCAGGGGATAGATTGATGTCTTCCATAGTTTCAAAAGCGATGATCGCTGCGATTGCCGTATCGGCATTCTACACAGTGACCCCCAATGTCGCTTCAGCGCAGACCGCCGAGATCGTCGATGATCGCAATGTGAGCGTTCGGGATCGTGTGCGTCCCGGCTATGATGCTGTCGGTGTGCGGGCCGGTGCTTTCACGGTTTTCCCGGAAGTCTCGGTGACGGGCACTTTCAACGACAATATCTATGCGACGAATGCGAACACCGAGAGCGACTTCATTACGACACTCGGCGCGCGCGTTTCTGCAGCTTCGACCTGGAGCCGCCACGCGCTCAACCTCCGGGGCGGCGTTGCGCAGCATCTCTATGCTGACAATGATGATGAAGACCGGTTCGATTGGGATATTGGCGGTGACGGGCGTATCGACATCACCCGCGACACCAATATCTTCGCCGGGCTTTCCTATGCGGAGCTGACAGAAGATCGTGGCGCTCCGAACGCCATCGGCCTCGCGGCAGAGCCGACTGAATATTCGCTCTTTCAGGCCAATATCGGGCTTGACCATCGCTTTAACCGCGTGACGTCGCGGCTTGGTGCGACCTATGCCGATTACGACTATGACGCCGTGCCGCTTGTTGGTGGTGGTGTGCTGAATCTCGATTCGCGCGATCGTGAGGAAACCACCCAGTTCCTTCGCCTCGGCTATGACGTATCGCCCGACACGAATGTCTATGTGCAGGGCACGCTCAACCAGCGTGAATATGACCAGAAGCCCCCGGTCGTGGCTCTGAACCGTGACTCGGACGGTTATGCCGTGGTCGTGGGTTCGGATTTCCGCCTGACCAATCTTGCTCAGGGCGGTGTCTTCGTGGGCTACCAGTCGCAGGAATATGATGATCCGACCCTGCCTGAGATTGATGGCCTTGCCTTCGGTGCCAATGTGGACTGGTTCGTGACCCCGCTCACCACGGTGCGTTTCGAAGCCGCTTCGACGATCGAAGAAACCATCAGCGCAGGCGCTTCCGGTTATACGGACAATTCGGTCGGCATCCGCGTCGATCACGAATTGATGCGCAATGTGATCTTTGGCGGCAAGGTGAACTTCGCCAATCAGGATTATGAAGGTATTGCGCGCGATGATGACGTGCTTCGGGCAGGCCTTGGCGTCGATTACCTCCTGAATCGCAATTTCTCGCTGCGGCTTGGCTATGACTATACGGATCGTGACTCCAGCGTTGCCGGTCTCAGCTACAGCCGGAATGAAGTCGGCCTGACGCTCAAGGCGGGTCTCTGAGACGTTCTGCCGGATTTGAGAATGAGGGCAGCGGGGCAACCGGCTGCCCTTTTTTCTTGTGCTTTTTTGTCCATCGCTGCGGTGTTGTTAATTCAATGCTTGTTGTATTGGGATAGAGTTGGAATGAAGACCTCGTCGCCAAGCTGAGGCGGGCGGCGGAAGGGGTTCGAGCAAGAGGCACCCGGATAATGTTGCGGGCTGATGCCTAGAGGGTTTGATGACAATGAATGCGCCGATTGCGGGCGGATCTCCGCGCGGAGACGGGTCCACCTATGAAGCCTTCGAAAAGAAGGAAGATGAGGATTTTTTCCAGCTTGATCTGAGGGCGCTCTATCGCACCCTGCGCAAGCGGCTTGGCCTCATCCTCTCGGTGATGTTCGGCGTCACTGCGCTCGTTATGGTGGTTGTGCTTCAGCAAACACCTCTCTACACGGCCTCGGCCCAGGTTCTGCTTGATCGGCAGAAGATGCAGGTAACCGATATGGAGGCTGTGATTTCCGGCCTTCCCGCGGACTCGGCGACTGTGGACAGCGAAGTGGAGATTTTGAGATCCCGTGCCCTGGCCGAGCGGGTCGTTGACCGGCTCGATCTCATGAAGGACCCGGAGTTCAACAGCGCCCTGCGCGAGCCGTCCGTATTGCGCTGGCTCGATCCCCGGCTCTGGATCCGGGAGGGTCTGGCGCTCATTTCGGCCGAGCCTGCACCCTTGGATGAGGAGGCCCGCGCGCGCGCGGAAAAAGACAGTGTCACAGCTGCCTTGCTTGGGCGCCTTACCGTGGCTCGTCAGCGGCTCACCTATGTCATCGATATTGCGATTGTCTCTGAAAGCCCGGCGAAGGCGGCGCGTATCGCCAATGCCTATGCCGAGACTTATATTCTCGATCAGCTTGAAGCGAAGTTCGACGCCACGCGCCAGGCCAATGAGTGGCTGTCACGCCGTCTGGGCGAGCTGCGCGAGCAGGTGCGGGATTCCGAAAGAGCGGTTGAGATTTTCCGCAGCGAACAGGGATTGGAGTCGCTCGGTTCCGGCGTAACGGTATCTGAGCAACAAATGTCCGAACTTAACGCGCAGCTTATTCTTGCCCGCACGGCGCTTGCCGAAGCGCGCGCGAAGTATGAGCGCGCCCGCCAGATCCGTGGCTCGGGTCGCTCGATCGAGAGCATGGCGGATGTCGTTCAATCAGGGACGATCTCGCAGCTTCGTCAAAAACAGGCAGAACTTGCGCGCGAACTGGCGAACCTCTCCTCACGCTATGGCCCCCGGCATCCGGAGGTTGTGAACGCGGAAGCACAGCGTCGTGATATCGAAAACCAGATCAGCGCGGAAATTTCTCGCATTATCGGAAGTCTGGAGAACACGGTATCGGTGTCGGAAACCCGGGTCGCCTCGCTTGAGCAGAGCCTGCGCGACATTCGCGGCGAAACGGGGGAGAGCGGGCAGGCAGCAGTGCAATTGCGCGAACTTGAGCGCGAAGCCGCCGCAAACCGGGCCGTCTATGAGAGTTTCCTCAACCGCTTCAAGGAGACCTCCCAGCAGCAGGACTTGCAGGTGCCTGACAGCCGCGTGATTTCAACGGCCACGGCTCCTATCTCTCCGTCTCATCCGCGCAAGGCACTTTCGCTGGCTCTTGCTCTCGTATTGTCAATGATGCTCGGTGTGGGGCTCGCCTTCCTGCTTGAGTACCTCGATAACGGAATGACGACAGCCCGCGACGTTGAGGAAACTCTGTCGCTTCCACATCTGGCTTCCATTCCCCTTGTAGGGGTGGAGAAAGGCCCGGATGGCAAGCCGCTCAAACCTCATGATTATCTGGTGCAAAAGCCCCTGTCGGTTTTCTCCGAGGCACTCCGGAGCCTTAGAAGTGCGTTGCAGCTATCGAATGTCGACAATCCGCCAAAGATAATTCTCTTTACCTCGGCTCTTCCAAGTGAAGGCAAGACGACGACATCGGTATCCTTCGCGCGGGCGGCCGCAGTGTCTGGCCTGCGTGTGGTGCTTGTAGATTGCGACTTGAGGCATCCCTCTGTTCACAAGACATTCGGATTGCCCACTCCGCAAACGGGACTTGTTGAGTTGCTCGCCGAGCGTCTGGATCCGCAGGACGTGATACTTCAGGATGCCAAGACGGATCTCAAGATTCTTCCTGTCGCTACCGGCTCGGCCAATCCGCCCGACGTGCTTGCCTCCTCGCAGATGAAGCTTCTTCTCGAGCGTTTGCGTGGAGAATTTGACCTGGTGGTGATGGACAGTGCACCGGTGCTGCCTGTCTCTGATAGTCGTGTTCTTGCGCGTATGGCGGATCAGACGGTTTTTGTGGTGCGCTGGAGCGAAACGCCGCGCGACGCTGCACAAATGGCAATCAAAGAGCTTCGGCACTACGGCGCCGGCATCGCTGGTGTGGCGCTTGCTGCTGTCGATACGGTCGCCCAGGCAAAATACGGGTACGGCGACGGCGGCTATTACTACGGGAAATACAGCCGGTACTATGTCAATTGACGCAAACAGGAAGCATGCAGGCATTGCCCGGGCATTGCCGCTTCTTGCGACAATTCTTGGCGTGGCGCTTGTCGTGCTTGCGGTACCCCGCGTCATGGCTCACGCCACGCTTCTTCCTTTCGGGGATGTAAGAAGCGGTCTGGTTACCGGACGCCATATTCTGGCGCACAGGCTGGATGAGGCGCGATCAGCATTCCTTACTGCTGCTGCGTGGGCACCCGGCGAGCCTTCTTTCTGGCGTGAACAGGCACTGATCGCGCGCCGTCTGGCGCGTTCTGACGGCGCCAGTGGAGACAAGCGCGATTATCTTCTGAATGAAGAAGCGCTTGCCGCCGCGCGCCATTATGTCCGGCTCTCACCCGGAGATGGCTATGCTTGGGCGCTTTTTGCCCAAACCAGAATTGATGCCGATGCGCGCCCGGCTGATGTTGTTCAGGAGCTTCGTCTTGCCAGACTGACGGCGCCGAGCAGAGCTTCTGTATCTCTCGTTCACTTCCGCATCGCGATGCTGCACTGGAAAGACACGCCCGATGAGATACGTGAAATTAGCATGAGAGAGGTGCTTGCCTACTGGCGGTATCGTCCACTTCGCCCGCTTCTCGTCAGCACCTATCTTGAGGCGGATTACGCTGCGCGTGCAGCATTTCGCGAGGCGCTAGGGGCCGACCCCCGCGCCCTTAAGCGGTTTGATCGGCTGCTTATTTCAGGTTAGGCGGAATATCGGTAGATGGTGCGGCCTTCTGCGGACCTTTGCGCTTTTCGGGGACGGCTGACTGTGCCACGGCAAAGCCCATGATAAAGGCATAGAGAATTGCAATCGCCGGAATTTGCAGGCTGAAATCAACCAGCGCGTGAAGTCCGACGAGGATTGTTGCCGCCACGCCGAGTGCCGGGAAGGCGCGTCGACTGCGACGTAACCGGACACCGCGGAAGCAGAGCAGGGCGAGCCAGAATATTGCGCCATGCAATGTAAATGCTGCCGGTATGCCAAGCTCCGTCGCACTCTCCAGATAGCTGTTGTGCGCCTTCTGCCAGACGCTGAAAAGAGCGTCATCCTCCCGGTATGTCTCAATGGCCGTCGCATAGGTGCCGAAGCCGGTGCCGACGAGGGGGGCGGTGCGGATGACCTGAAGCGTGGTGTCGTAAATCTCGTGGCGTAGCGTTTCTCCGGAAATCAGCAGGCCGTCCTTCTCGATTCGCTCGACAAGCTTGCCGCCCCCTGCAAGGAAACCAAACCCAGTGAGCAGCAGGAGAGCGAGCACCATCGCGTTGCGGCTCCTCTTGCCGCTGCTGCCTGATCCGGTCTGGAAGGCCGTGAGGGCAAAGAGGGCGGCAAGGGAAGAAGCAATACCCGCCCGGGAAGCACTCAGAAAGAGCGCGACAAGAAGCAATAACGTGGCGGCCGTGTTCCAGCGCGCGTCGGACAGAAGCATTTCGATGGCGAGTGCCAGCTTCTGCCTTGGTGTGCGCGAGGTTGAAAGGATGTGCTGGACCCTTTCGAGCAGCAGCGACAAGGCGCAAAGCAGGCAAAGGCCGGTAAAGGTCGCGAAGTTGTTGCGGTTAACGAAGGTGCCGACTGCCGAGTGGGGATGGTTCGGCATGTCGATGAAAGGCAGCCAGCCGACGCCCAGAACGAAGTTCAGGATCCCATAGGCGGCATAGAACCCGCCGATGGTGACAAGCCATTGTCGCGCACGCGCAGCGAACTTTGCGTCCCGCGTCGCCGAAAAAGCGAGCCAGAATACCCCTGCGTAAGCGAGCAGGTTCATCAGCGCCGCTCCGCTTGCGGCAGGGTCTATCGTGATGCGTGGTGTGAGTGGCTCACCTAATACGCTTGAGGCTTCCGTCCAGATCGGATGACCGAGCGCAAGCCATGGCGCAGGCGCCATCTGGATCAGTATCCAGATGATGACCAGAACAAAGGCAATGAAAGCGGGAGCGAGAGGGGAGGAATGTCGCGCCGTTTCGTTGGCACCCCATATGGACATACCTGTCTGAAGAAGGAGCAGAACCCCTACAGTGAGGGCGATGATTGCTGCCGGTAATGGCCGGTTGCTTCCGAGGGGGAGGGGGGCAAAGGTGACGAGAAAGACGAGACCGGAAAATACAACCTGCTCTCGAAACCGGGTGAAGAAGCTCATGTCGTGCGTTTACCCTTCTGACACCCTGGAGCCTGCAGAAGACAAGTACTCTGTTTCAAACGGCTATTAAACATAAACAGCTTTTGGCGCCATCAAAAGCAGTTGTGTGCTTAACCTGTACTTGCATCAATGCAGTCCTGCTGCGTAATCTCACGGTATGCTGCAATGCAATGATGACGGGGCGGGGGGCCACGCATAATGGCCACAACATCGATGACTGGCGCCCGAATGACGCACCGGAACAAGGTGCGTATCCATATCGACGCGATGTCGATTTACGGTATTGGTCTCGTCATTTATTTCGCTTTCGCCTCTATCTATGTCTTTCCCAGTGGCCTGCCACAGCCGGGTGACTATCTGATCGCAGCCGCTTCAGGATTCCTCCTGTTAACGTCCTTTGCGATCGGTCGGAGCTACAAGGCGGTTGTTTTCTTCTCTTTCTTGTTTGTCCTTTATGCGTTCTGCATATCGGCAATATGGGCGGCGCTCGTATCCGATCCGGACATGCTTCGCATTCCGGCCTATTACCTGTTTAACTTTGTCGTCTTTCTGTCGGTGATTGTTGCCACATCAAGGGCGCCTGACCGGACGTTCAATATTCTGAAATATGCCGCGATGGCCGGCGTCGCCTCACTTATTGTGCAGTTGGCCGTCTCGTTTAACTTCAGTCTGCGCCGCCAGTCGCTGGGTTTTAACAACCCGAACCAGCTTGCTTATTTCTCACTTTGTCTTTGCGGCATCCTGCTGTTGCTTCGTCACTCGGGTAAATTTTCCTTCTATATGTTCGCAGGACTCTACGCCGCGTGCTCGCTCGTGCTGCTCATGTCCTTCTCGGCAACGGGCACAGTTGCCTGGCTATTTTCACTCGGGATCATTCTTTTTTCGCAGTCGAAGCGATCCAAGTGGACATTCGTGGGCACTGCTCTCCTGCTGCTGGTTTCCGGTTGGGTTATCTACTTCTTGGTTACGCAAGATACGTATTTCTCGGAAAGCCTTACCTATCGTATCGGTCGTCTTGATGCCAAAACGCAGGACATATCGGCGCAACGCGGCTATGACCGCATTGTGGAATTTGCGCAGTACACATTCTTTGGTGCCGGGGAGGCAGGGCGCTGGCGCTTCGGAAAGTTCGGCGACAAGGAACTTCATTCCACTGTGGGCACACTCATCTTTTCCTACGGAATTGTCGGCACCACCATCTTTGGGGCCTTTCTCC
>NZ_JBATWS010000070.1:0-2612 GCF_049672805.1 Parvibaculum sp. | reverse complement strand
AGGAGGAGGTGGCGCCCGGCACGGTGGCGCAGATCAGCACGACGAGGCGGGCGAGGCCGTCCACGCCGAAGAGGAGGCAGAAGCCCATCATGATGAGCGGCATGACAAGAAGCTTGAGGAAGCTCGTATAGAGCACGATCCATTTCTTTTGCAGCACGTTCACGACCTGAAGCCCCGCGCCCACCGCGAGGAGGCCGAGGGTGAGTGAAGCGTCGCCCACGATCTTGAAGGTTGTGGCGAGCGGGCCGGGCAGGCCGATGCCGGTGAGATTCAGCGTGATGCCCGCGACGCAGGCGAGGATGAGCGGGTTGCGCGAGAGAAGTCGGGCGACGGTGGCGGGGCCAGCGGGTGTCGCGCCTGCATAGCGCGTCAACACGGTGACCGAGACGACATTCGCAATCGGCACCATAACGGCGACGGCAACCGCTGCGAGCGTGAGGCCGGGCTTTCCCCAGAGAGAGGCGATGGCGGCGAGCGCGACGAAACTGTTCCAGCGCACCGCGCCCTGAAAGACGCTCGAAAACTCCGCGCCGCTCATCGGCAGGAAGCGTTTGGAGAGCATCAGCACCAGAACCATCGTCACCATGCCGGCTGCAAGGGCGGCGGCCATGGTGCTCACCTCGCCAAGTGACACATGTGCGACGGCGAGCGTGTAGCAGAGAAGGGCGGGGAAGAGGACGTAGTAGTTGATCTGGTCAAGCGGTGCCCAGAGCGCCTCACCGGGGAAATCTTTTCGGCGGATGATGAATCCGAGCGCGATGACGAGGAAGACGGGAACGAGCGAGTTCAGGATCGGGAGCATGGATCGCGCTTCTCGGGTTCAGATGCGGGGGAGGGTCAGAGCTTGCGCAGCCGGTCGAGCGCGCCTTGCAGGATGTAGGCAGCCGCCATCTTGTCCACGACCTCGTCGCGCCGGGCGCGGCTTGCATCAGCGTCGAGCAGGGTGCGGGTGACGGCCATTGTGGACATACGCTCATCCCAGAAGACGACAGGCAGGTCCGTCAGCTTTTCGAGATTGCGCACAAAGGCCCGGGTGGACTGGCAGCGCGGTCCTTCCGTGCCATCCATATTGAGCGGCAGGCCGAAGACGAGGGCGGCTGCTTCATGCTCCCTGGCGAGGGCGATCAGCCTTTCGGCATCGGCCGTGAACTTTGTCCGCTTGATGGTTTCGAGCGGGCTTGCGATGGAGCGCGAGACATCTGAAAGGGCAAGGCCGATGGTTTTCGTGCCAAGGTCCACGCCGATAAGCCTGTCATGGCGCTTGAGCCCGGCTTCAAGTTCTTCAAGAAGTTTCACATTGCCGCTCAAGTGGCTGTATCCTTTTGGGTATCCGGTTTTGTGCCCGTGGCTAAAGGGCCGGGATCGGTGGTGTCATGCCCCTTCATACGCGCCTTTATATATATTGTCGCCCTGCCGTTGCAGCGCAGGGCTTCGGCTTGTTATGTTCCCCCGCGATTCAATGGAGCAAGAGGTGCTTCGCCGGGCATCTGCCCCGGAGCGGCCTCCTCTTCCGACCACCAAACTAAAGGCGGACCCATGTCGGTCGATCAGAAAACGGTCCGGCACATCGCCCGGCTTGCGCGGATTGCCGTGCGGGATGATGAGCTGGAGGCGCTGGCCAAGGAAATAAGCGGCATCCTCGATTGGGTGGAGCAGCTCAATGAGGTGGATGTCACGGGCGTTGAGCCGATGACGAGCGCGGTCGCCATCTCCATGAAGATGCGCGACGACGTGGTCACGGAGCCGAACCTTCAGAAGGAAGTGACGCAGAACGCGCCCGGCGCGGAAGACGGCTTCTTCGTTGTGCCGAAAGTGGTGGAGTAGGCGATGAGCGATCTGACAAAGCTGACGCTGGCGGCTGCCCGCGACGCGTTGAAGAAGAAGGAAGTCACCTCCGTCGAGCTGACAGGCGCCTATCTCAAGGAGATGGAAGCGGCGACTGCGCTCAACGCCTATGTGACTGTGACCGCCGACAAGGCCCTCGACATGGCCAAAGCCGCCGATGAGCGGCTCGCAAAAGGCCAGGGTGGCGCGCTTGAAGGCGTGCCGCTCGGCATCAAGGATCTCTTCAACACGAAGGATGTGCGCACGACGGCGGCCAGCCGGATGCTGGAAAACTTCGTGCCGCCTTATGAATCGACCGTGACAGCCAATCTCTGGCGCGAAGGCGCGGTGATGCTCGGCAAGCTCAACTGCGATGAGTTCGCCATGGGCTCGTCCAATGAGACCAGCTATTTCGGCCCGGTGATCAATCCGTGGCGGCGCAAGGGGTCGGATGCGAAGCTGGTGCCGGGCGGTTCGTCCGGCGGTTCGTCGGCTGCAGTTGCGGCGTGGCTCTGCGCGGCGGCGACGGCGACGGACACAGGCGGCTCTATCCGTCAGCCTGCGGCCTTCACCGGCACAGTGGGGCTCAAGCCCAGCTATGGGCGTTGCTCGCGGTGGGGGATTGTCGCCTTTGCCTCCTCTCTCGATCAGGCGGGCCCGATCACGCGCGATGTGCGCGATGCCGCGATCATGCTGAGCGTGATGGCAGGGCATGACGAAAAGGACACGACAAGCGTTGATCGCCCCGTGCCGGACTATGAAGCGGCGCTTGCGCAGGGCATCAAGGG
>NZ_JBATWS010000069.1:0-13057 GCF_049672805.1 Parvibaculum sp. | reverse complement strand
CGGCATACCGGGATAAGGGCGACGCGGAATGACCTTGCCACGGCTCGGCCAGCCAACTTCGGTAACGACAATAGCCTTGTCCGGGTAAGCGGCTTCCAGTTCATCCAGCCGCTCAAAGACCGAGTTCACCGCATCATTGATCGGAATGCCTTCCCAATAGGGGAGCAGGTGAACGGCGAGATAGTCCACCTCCTTCACAAGCTCGGGATGGTTAAGCCAGATATGCGGCGGCTCGGCGGTGGAGACAGGCTTCCAGATTTTCTGCTTTGCCCGGCGGATATAGGCGATGAGGTCTTCAACCGGCAGGTCATTACGCAGCAGGGATTCGTTGCCGACGAGAACGCGTACTACATTGCGGCGCGGGGCGAGTTCGATCAGGTTGGCGAGTTCGTTTTCATTACGCTCAAGGTCAGGCCCGATCCACGCACCGGCGGCGACAGACAGGCCATACTCCGCCGCAAGCTCAGGAATCTTCTCCTGCCCCTTGATGACGCTGTAGGTGCGGATCGCCTGCACCGTGCCCGAGAGAAGCTGCATATCGGCCTTGATCTGCTCAAGCGTCGGGTGCCGGTTCTGCGTCGGGTCCTGTCCCTGCCGATAGGGGCTGTAGGAAAGGCCGACAATTTCCCCCGTCCATGCTTCGGCGTGGTGCGGGCGGTTCAGCGCCGCCCAGACGGCAAGATTGGCCGCAATGACGAGCGGCAACACGATGAAGAGAAAGCCTGCCTGCCGCACAAAGATGGAATGGCGCCAGCTTCTCTGGTTGCCTGTTTCGGGGGTATCGGGTTTCTCGGGGGTCGTGCGCTCGGGAGTGTCCATCTGGCGTCCGTCAGGCAAATGCTGGGGTTCCGGTGTGTGATGCGCGCGATAGGGCGGCCCAGCTCCGCCAGTCCGGTGCGAGGTGAGGGCGCGGGCCGGGACCGCGCTCTTATTCGCCCTCCACCGTGACCAAATTAGGGCAATTTTTCAGGAAGCAAGTCGGCCCGGAAATAAATCCGGGCCGAGCCTGATCTTTAGTCCGCAGCAGCAGAGATGCGAACGCCTTCCGGCCGCTTCTGCGCCCCGCGCACCAGCTTGCCGTTCAACGCGCCGGTTGGCTCTCCGTTACGGAAGGCAACCGCACCCGAAACGATGCTCGCCGTATAGCCATCCGTCTTCTGGATGAGGCGTTTGCCGCCAGCCGGCAGATCATGGACGATATGCGGTGAATAGAGCGTGAGATTGTCGAAATCGATCACGTTCACATCCGCCTTCATGCCGGGGGCAAGGATGCCGCGGTCAGCAAGGCCGACAAGTTCGGCATTCCGGCCCGTGAGGCCATGAATGATCCATTCAAGCGGCAGCTTGCGGCCGCGGGTGCGGTCGCGGCCCCAATGGGTAAGCAGCGTGGAGGGGAAGCTCGCATCGCAGATGATGCCGCAATGGGCTCCGCCATCAGACAGGCCAAAGGCCGTGTTCGGATGGGTGAGCATGGTTTCCACATCGGCAAGGCTGCCGCAGTGGTAGTTCATCAGCGGGAAATAGATGAGGGCAGCGCCGTCGCGCTCCATCATCCAGTCGAGCACGACTTCGCGCGGATGCTTGCCCGTACGTTCGGCAATCGCCTTCGCGCTTTCTTCAGGCGTCGGCTCGTAATTCGGCCGCTCACCCAGCGCGAACATCTTGTGATAGGCGGTGCAGATCATCTCGATGATCTCGCCCGCCGGATAGTCCGGCTCTTCGGCGAGAAGCTTCGCCCGGAATTCCGGATCACGCAGTGCCTTCATTTGCTGCTCAAGAGGCGCACCCCAGATCTGGCGGAAGGTCTGATGCATGACAAAGGGGTTGAGCGAGGCGGTGAGGCCAAGAAGCAGGCCCGTCGCGCGGGGCGGCACCTGACCACGGATCGGCAAGCCATCCGCATTTGCGGCGGCGATATTGTCGAGCACGCGCTTCCACACAGTCGGCCAGCGATCATCCTGCTCAATGGTGATGGACATGGGGCGGCCCGAAAGCTCCACCATGCCGCGCAGCATCGCAAATTCCTCATCCGTCTGCTTGAAGTCGGCGATGAGCTGAAGAACGCCCTTGCCGGTCTTGCCCATCGCGCGGGCGATGCCGTGAAGCTCCATCGCTTCGGCCTTGAGCGTCGGCGTGCTCGCGCCATGCTTGTCGCGATGCTTGAGCGTGCGTGAGGTGGAGAAGCCGAGCGCACCGGCCTCAAGCCCTTCGACCACGAGCCGCGCCATCTCGGCGGTTTCCGCTTCCGTCGCAGGCTCAAGCGCGGGCGCGCGATCACCCATCACATAGGCGCGGACGGCGGCATGCGGAATCTGCAAGCCCACATCGAGCGCGAGCGGCGAGGCTTCAACCGCATCCATATATTCGGCGAAGCTCTCCCAGTTCCACTTGATGCCTTCGGCAAGCGCGGTACCCGGAATGTCCTCAACGCCTTCCATGAGGCCAAGCAGCCACTCGCGCTGTTCCGGCTTGCAGGGCGCAAAGCCGACGCCGCAATTGCCCATGACGGCCGTGGTGACACCGTGGAATGTCGAGGGCTGGAGATAGGGGTCCCAGGTAACCTGGCCGTCATAATGCGTATGCACATCGACGAAGCCGGGCGTCACGATCTGACCCTTCGCATCGATCTCCTCGCGGCCCGAGGCCGAAACCTTGCCGATAGCGGTGATGGTGCGCCCGTCAATGGCAACATCCGCCTCGATGGGCTTGCCGCCGGTGCCGTCATAAACGGTGCCGCCCCGGATTACGATGTCATGCTGGCTCATGGGTATTTCCTCCCGATTGCTCTTATGGCTTTTGCGTGAGGATAGCGGAAAATGCGCGGCGGTACTAATTCATGTGCCGCTGGCAGGCTGCCGCTGCGGCCAGTTCCGCGTGTTACGGAACTTACCGTCGGGTCCCGCATTGTTTCTTCAGGGCCTTCCTGAAAAGAGGAGCGGGAGACGTGGCGGAGTGACGATCTTCTGGCTCAAAATCATCCATATCGCCGCCGTTTCCATCTGGATGGCGGGACTTGTGAGCCTGCCCGGTCTTTACGTGCGGCGCAGCCAGACGGGTGAGGGGGAGGCACTTTTCGGGCTCCAGCGGCTTGTGCGCTTTGCCTATGTCGTTCTCATGTCGCCTGCCGCTTTCGTGGCGGTAGCAAGCGGCACTGCTCTTATTTTTGCGCGCGAAATCTCGTCGCCATGGCTCTCTGCCAAGCTTGTCCTGGTAGCGGCGCTCGTATTGGTTCACACGCTATCGGGCCTCGTCATCATCCGTCTGTTCGATGAGGGAGAAGCCTATCCTGCGTGGCGCTCCCTCTGCACGACATCGATTACCGTACTTCTCATCCTTGGCGTGCTTCTGCTTGTCCTTGCGAAGCCGGATTTTCAGTTTTCCGACTTTCTGCCCGATGCGCTTTCGGAGCCGGGAGCGCTCAGGCGGCTCGCGGACGCGCTCAATCTCTGGCCGAGACCATGAGGCCGACGCCATGATGGAAAATCAGCTTTCCGCCATGCCATCCGGCAAGCCCGGTGAGAAAGGCCGCGAGCAACGACAAGAGCAGGCCATGCGGCAGTACAGCGTCGGGCATTTGCAAGCGCAGACCCCAGTTAAGTCCTGCGACGGAAATCAGCATCATTGCTGCGACGGCATGAGCCCAGCTGGCGACCCGCGCACGGATGCCGGGCACCAGAAGAAGCTCCGCCGTCCCGACAAGGCCGGCCCCGATGCCGGTAGCGAATGCAAAGCCTGCCGACCAGAGCCCCACGCGCAGCCAGAACGGGTCGGCAGACCACCAATAAAAAACATCCGCCCCAAGGGTTACGATAGTGAGCGCGATGGGGAAATGCACACTCATCGCGTGAACCGGATGGCCGGCAACGGCAACGGTGGAACTCACATCTTTCGTCGCAATCTTCTGATCGACGGGATTGTCAGGCGTGTCGTCTTCACCCATGCGGTTCCTCCCACTCGACCTGTAACGAACAGAGGGGTCCGTGTGTTCCCGCTTCTCATTGCGATGGCACTGGCGGGCTGCGGCGGTGATCTCTCCACGCTCGACCCGGCGGGGCCGGCTGCGCGTGATGTTGCGCGGCTCTGGTGGGCGATGCTGGCCGGAAGCACCGTGCTTTTCGCGCTGGTGATGGCGCTTTTTACGCTTGTCATGCTGAAGCCTGAAGCGGGGTGCCGCTGGACGCCACGAAGCTGGATCGTTGGGGGCGGCATCGTGATGCCGGTGCCCATACTCGCTGTGCTTCTCATCTTCGCTTTCGCACAGGGTGAACGGCATCTGCCCTGGCGCGGCGAGCATAATCCTGTGCGCATAGAGGCGCGGGCGCATATGTGGTTCTGGGAATTTCACTATCTCGATTATCCGGAAGCAGAACCGACAATCGGTGTCATGCATATGCCCGCCTGGTACGAGGTGGATGTGATCGCAACGAGCAATAATGTCATTCACGGCTTCTGGGTGCCGCGTCTTGGCGGCAAGGTGGATGCGATACCGGGCCATGAAACGGTGGTCCGGCTATTTGCAGATGATCCGGGCACCTTTGGTGGCATCTGTGTTGAATATTGCGGTAGAGGGCACGCCTCCATGACCTTCCGCGCCGAGGCACACACACCGGCTGATTTCTATGCCGCCATAGGGGTGAGCGGAGAGGGCAGGAAATGAGGGAAAACCCCCCCAGCATCGCGCTTCGCCTGCACCGCGAACTGACAGAAGCGTGGTCGCCGAAGCCGGGACTTGGCCGTCTCGCCGCTGTCAATCATTCGGTGATCGGCCTGCGCTTCATGGTCACGGCGGGCGTCTTTTTTGCGATTGGCGGTGTGCTTGCCATGCTGATCCGGGCGCAGCTAGCGACGGCGGCAAGCCCTTTCATGGATGAGGGCCTTTATGCCCAGGTCTTCACCATGCATGGCACGATCATGATGTTCCTCTTTGCGATACCGCTGATTGAGGGCTTCGCAATCTATCTTCTGCCAAAGCTGCTCGGCGCGCGCGATCTCGCCTTTCCGCGCCTCGGTGCATACGGTTATTGGTGCTATCTCTTCGGTGGCCTCATGCTGCTTGCGGCGCTGGCGGCTGGTGTGTCGCCGGAGTCGGGCTGGTTCATGTACACGCCGCTTTCATCCGGCACCCATTCGCCGGGTATCAATGCGGATGTCTGGTTGCTCGGTGTCACCTTCGTGGAAATCTCTGCCGTCTGCGCGGCGGTGGAACTCATCGTCAGTATTCTGAAGATACGCTCGCCGGGCATGTCGCTTGGCCGTATGCCGATCTTCGCCTGGTACATGCTGGTCGTCGGCGCAATGATGCTGTTCGCCTTTCCGCCGCTCATTCTCGGCTCGATCTTGCTTGAGCTCGAGCGGGCGTTTGACTTGCCTTTCTTCGATCCCGAGCGGGGCGGTGATCCGCTGCTCTGGCAGCACCTCTTCTGGCTTTTCGGCCACCCGGAGGTTTACATCATCTTCCTGCCTGCGGCGGGCGTGTTGTCAACATTGATCCCGGTTTTCGCATCGCAACCCCTCATGGGATATCGCGCGGTGGTGGTTGCCATCGTGTCCATGGCGTTCCTTTCCTTCGGGCTCTGGGTTCATCACATGTACATGGTGGGCATATCGCATCTCGCCATGGCCTTCTTCTCGGCAGCGAGCGCGCTTGTTGCTGTGCCAACCGCGATCCAGATATTTGCCTGGCTTGCAACGCTCGCGCATGGGCGACCGCGTTTTACCGTTCCGATGCTTTATGTTTTCGGTTTTTTCTTCGTGTTTGTCATAGGTGGTCTCACCGGCGTCATGCTCGCAATGATGCCGTTCGACAAGCAGGCGCATGACACTCATTTCGTCGTGGCGCATTTCCACTATGTGCTGATCGGCGGCTTCGTCTTTCCCATGCTTGCAGGGCTTTATTATTGGCTGCCGCACATCTCGGGCCGCTTTCCTGTGCATCACCTGTCTAAGCCTGCGTTCTGGCTGATATTCATCGGCTTCAATGCCACTTTTCTCGTGATGCATTTCACAGGGCTTCTCGGCATGCCGCGCCGGGTCCATGCCTATGCGGCGGACTCCGGCTGGGAAATCTACAATCTCATTTCCTCGGTCGGCGGTTTCGTCATGACCATCGGCTTTGCGCTCGTGCTCATCGATATCATCTCGCAGTCCCGCTACAGACGGGGTTTCCGGCGCAATCCCTGGAAGGCCACGACGCTCGACTGGGCAATGCCGACCCCGCCATCGCTTTACAATTTCGCATCACTTCCCCATATCGACTGTCGCGCCGACATGTTGGAGCCGGATCGCATCGGCAATGAACTCGCAGCCGGGCGCGGCTATCTCGGCTTCGTGCGGGAAGGCCGCATGGAAACGCTCGCCGTCAGCATGGCGAGCGGGCGGCTTGAGCAGGTTGTGCAATTGCCGAACGACACATGGCTGCCACTCTGGACGGCGCTTGCCACCGCGAGTTTTTTCATCGCCATGCTGGCAAAGCTCTATTGGGTGTTGCCCTTCTCCGTTGCGGCCGTCGTGATCCTCTTTCTTCTCTGGACGGAGAAATCCGCGCAAACCAGCGATGCAGGGCCACTTCCCGTGGGGCTGGGAGCCTCCGCTGTTCCCCATACGGAAGCGCCGAATGCGCCCTCCTGGTGGGCGATGCTTCTGACGCTTGCGGCAGATGGAACGCTTTATGCGTCGCTTCTTTTCGGCGGGCTCTTCCTCTGGACATCCGCGCCAGGCTGGCCTTCGGCAGCACTGCCTGAGATCAGTTTGGCGCTTTCGGTGTTTGCGGCATCAGCACTCGTCGCAGCGGGCGCGTTGGGAGTAGTGGCAGCCCGCCATGCGGGTGCCGCGCCGCGTGGCATGCTCATGGCCAGCGCCACAGCCTACGGGTTGGCGATGTTCTTTCTCATGTGGATGGCGTTCAGCGGCACACCGGATCGCATGGGCCATGCGCTTTCCGCCGTCTGCTTTGTGGTGCTGTGTTATGTGGCGGTCCATGCCGCGCTCGGGGCTGTCTTCGCGCTTTACGGAGCGTGGCGTGTGCATCGGGGTTACGTGTCAGCGCAGCGCGCGCTTGATCTGCGGATCGGCAGGCTCTGGCATCTCTATACTGCAATAAGCGGCGTCCTCGGCCTCGCGTTCGTGCGTGTGCTCATCGCCCTGGGCTCAGGCGGAGATGCGCTATGAGAGAGCGTGGCGAAGGAAGCTCTGTACTGCTTATCACCGCAGGCTTCGGCCTGTGGAGCCTCGCCTTCGTGTTGCTTTACAGCTTTCAGGCAGTGGGATGCCGACTTGGCTGGCAGGAACTTGAAGTGATGGGCGACGTCACGCTTCAGCGCGTGGTGCTGATCGGGTTGTTCGCGGGAGGCATTGCAACCCATCTCCTGCTCTGGCGGAAGTTGAGGCGGCTGGAAACAATGACGGCGAGGGCAGAAGAAGGCTTTGCCCGCATCATCGCCACCGATCTTGCGATGGCGGCGATGGGGGCATCGCTCTTCTGTTTCCTCGCCGTTTTCTGGCTGTCGCCCTGTCTCTAGCTCAGGAGGTCTGCGCCTTGCCGCGTTCCTGAATACCGGCGCGGCGCGCGGCGATTTCTTCCGGCGCGACGGCTTTGTTCGCGGCGTTGGAGAAGTCGCGTTCGGTCTTGAGTGAGGTGCCGAAATCCTGTGCGTAGCCCTCATCAATGAGCTTCTTGTAGCCGGTCAGGCATTGCGGCACGACGGTGAGCATATCTTCGGCAAGCTTGCGGGCGGCAGGGAGAAGTTCTTCCGCCGGCAAGACGCGGTTGATAAGTCCCCATTCATAGGCTTGCTGGGCGCTCAGGAAATTACCTGTGAGCGAAAGTTCTTTTGCGCGATAGATGCCGATGGTGCGCGACAGTTTCTGGCTGAGGCCCCAGCCCGGCAGAATACCGACACGGGCATGGGTATCCGCAAAGCGCGCATTTTCCGAGCAGAGCAACACGTCGCAGGCAATGGCGAGTTCGAATCCGCCCGTAATCGCCACACCATTGATCGCGCCGATGACGGGACCGGAGAAACGGCCGATAGAAGTCACGGGATCCTTGTCGCTGATCGTCGCGTTGACGCCGCCCGCGCCGCCAACGGCGCTCGCATCGCCGCCCAGTTCCTTGAGATCGAGGCCCGCGCAGAATGCCTTGCCCGCGCCGGTGAGGATGACGACACGGACGTCCTCATCTGCTTCAAGCGCTTCGAAGGTCTCTGCAATCGCGATGCGCAGCTCGCGCGACAGAGCGTTCATCGCATTGGGACGGTTGAGCGTGACGGTTGCGATGCCGTCTGACTTTTCGACACGGATGATGGGTTCTGACATGAGTTCCTCCGGGAGTGCCTAGTGTGAAATATCCGTCCGGCTGTTCTACCGGGAACGCCGTGGAGCCGCAATCAGGCGAGGAATTCGGTCAGCACGATGCCGACGAAATTCGCAACCGCATAGCCAAGCACGCCGAACATGATGCCGGGCGTGACAAGCGAGTACCAGCGTTTGCCCGCCGCCATGGCTGCCGATGTGCCGGGGCCGACCGCCACCGTGTTTGAAATGATGAGGGCTTCGGCAAGGTCGATGCGGAAAATCTTTGCGCCCGCAAGAACGATGGCAACATGGATCGCTGCCATGATGAACACAAAGAAGAAGATCGGCATGGCCGTCTGGACCATCAGGCCAATATCGGCCGCCGCGCCGATGACGCCGAAGAACACATACATGAAGAACATGCCAAGCGTGAACCCGCCCTCAAGTTTGTGCATCTGCCGCGGAAAGACGTTCGCAATCAGCAGTGCATAGATGGTGATGAAGAGAACGCCATATTTCGGAATCCCGACAAGCGTTGCCGTTTCATACCCCGCAAAGCAGCAGGCGGCGGCGAGGAAAAGCTGGAGCGTCAGGGCAGGCATGTCGAGAACGGGCTTCTTTTCTTCCTCCGGCTTCTCCGTCGTGTCGAGTTGCCGCTGAATGATCTCGGAGGGGATGAAGCGAACAAGCCAGGCAACACCTGAAAGGAAAAGCAGGAAGGCAATAAAGAGTGCTGCCATCACATTGTCTGCAGCGGCTGCGGCAGCGGTGAGCGTGCCGTCATTGCTCAAACCGTTCATCTGGCTGATAGCGGCGAAGTTCATCGAACCGCCGATCCAGCTTGCGCCGAGCGCGCCCGCGACGAGGTGGCCGGATGGCCCCATATTGACAAGCGCAAAACCGACAATCGCGCCGACAATCGTGCCGAGAGTGGCGATGATGAAGGCGAGAGCCATCTTGCCGCTTTCCGGGAGGATTTTTCTGAGATCCGCCTTGAAGAGAAGAAGCGGAATGGCCATCGGCACAACATAGGCCCAGACCATGTCGTGAAATGGTGAGTCAAAAGGTACGATGCGCAGATTGGCGCAGACCATGCCCGCGAAAATCGCGATCATCACGCCGGAAAACCATTCGCCGATCCGTGTGCGTTCCGACCAGAAGCCGAAAGCCGCAAGGCCGAGGAAAACACAGAGAAGGCCGAAAATATTGTCGGCGGAAATGAGCGGCAGGGTCATGGCACTCCGGCTTCTTTCAGTGATCGAATGCCAGCAACATCACCATGATTTGCCCGCTTATGAAAGGGAGAAGGAACTGCGCCCCGCGCGGTTCGTTTCACCTCCTCAGCCACAATGGGAGGTTCACCATGACGGAGAAGGAAAAGCAGCCTAATGAGGGCGAGGGCAATCGTACTGCCGCACGCGCCTATAATGAGGATCAGCAGGCCTTTGTCGAAAAGGGCGGCGTCGAGCAGGCAGCAAGGGAAGCCCGTGAAGCCGTGGAAGGCGATGAGCGGGCGGAGCTTGATGCGGCGCGCAGCGAGGCAAAGTCCCGCGCGAAGGAACACGACCCGGAAGAGCGGCGTGACTACAGCCGGGGTAAGTGAGTCCTACATCGCGAAGGTAACGGTGATCGAGCCGAACTGATCGGGCTTCGGCTGGCCTTCATATTCGGGGCTGCGGAAGACATGCGTAAAGGAGACACGCGCATTCCAGAGCACGGCCACGGCGCCCAGTTTCGCGTCATACACAAAGTGACGCTTCTGAATGCTCGGGCTGTCGCGGAAGGTGTTGCCGTCGAGGAAGATGTCTCTCCCGACGGCACGCCCTTCCAGCCCCGCAAATAGATAGCAGCTGCATCCGCTTGCCGCTGGCTCGAACCATTCCGAACCGCCGACGCCGGGATAGATGCGCGTCGGCCCGAAATCATCCGGCAGAGCCGGCCCAAGCCGCAACGTGCCGCCAATGCCTGCATAGGTCTGCACATTGCCGAGCGAGAGGATCGTGTAGGGAATGAAATCCATCTGCACGAAGCTGTCTGAATCCTGGTTGCCGACGGTTGAACTGCGCCATGCGCGCTCGAAGCTGAGATTGACGCCCACTTCGTCATTTATCTGGTTGTCCCAGCCATTCGCCTTTTCGACATTGATGACCTTGTGCCAGCCGTTCTGTACGAACTCGCCCTGCGCGGAGGGGCCGACAACGCCGAGATCAAGCTTCCACTGGTCCTGCCACGCTTCGCCTGTCTGCGAGCTTGAGCGCACGCTTTGCAGCGAGAAGGTCATGTGGAGCCAGGCTGCATAAGGCCGCTCATTGGGAAGATAGGCAGTGGTGTTCGTGTTGTCCGGCGTGAAAATGGCGTGCCCGAGGGCAACACCCACCCGATGGTCGATGCGATCAAAATGACCTGTCGGAAAGATGAGGGAATAGAGCGGCGGGGCGGCGACATCGCGCAGCCAGCCGGGCAACCGCTCATTCTGCGGACGGGAGAGCCATGCAGCTTGCAGCCCGTTCGTATAGTGGCGGTCGGTGTTCACGAAATTCGCAAAGAGGTCATTCTCGACCTGAAGCGTCAGAAACTCTCTGTCCCCGCCGCCAGCAGGCGTGTCTGCCTGTGCGGTTGCGGTCTGGGTGGCTGCAAAGAACGCCAGCAGTCCGAAAAGCATCCCCGTTCCGGCATTTCGCAGCATCATCGCTCACATTCCAAATCAGCGTTCGCACCCGTGAACCAGCTTGACGCTGGGGAGCCACCGCCTGTCCAATAGAACCGGGCGAGAATGTAACCAACAAAAAGCCGCCTGTAATGCCTCCCGATACGAAGGAGGCAGCAAGAAAACAAAAAGGGAGGGGAAAATGTCGGTTGTTGAAAGGCAGCAAGGCTGGAGCCGGGAAGAAGCCGCCGCCGTGGGCATGGTGCTCGCATGGCATGCGGAACGCGTGGGGGCCGAGCCTGCCATCATTTCGGAGCAGGGAAACCGGACATTTGCCGAGCTGAACGCGCGCGCCAATGCGCTCGTGCGGGCCTTGCGGCGGCGCGGCCTCAAGGCGGGTGACGCTGTCGCCCTGATGTGCTCCAACCGGCCCGAATTCGTGGAGGTCGTGGCGGCCTGCCAGCGGGGCGGTTTCCGCATGACGCCGGTCAACTGGCATCTGAAGGGAACCGAGGTCGGCTACATCGTCGATAATTGTGAGGCGAAGGCTTTTGTCGCTGACGCACGCTTTCCGGCGTCTGCCAGAGAGGCAGCATCCCTCGCGCCCGGCGTTATTGCGCCGCTGGCGGTAGGCGGTGCGATTGACGGTTTTGAAGATTATGAAGCAGCCGTGAGCGCGGAAGCGGGGCACAACATCGACGATCCGGTTGCAGGTACGCAGATGATGTACACCTCCGGCACGACCGGCCATCCGAAAGGCGTTTACCGGAAGACGGCGGCACCCGTCTCGCCGCTTCTCGTCAAGCTCACGGAAACAGCGGCATTCCGCGAAGGTGATCTCGCGCTTGTCACCGGGCCGCTCTATCACGCAGCTCCTCTCGCGCTCAATCTCTCCTTCCCCCTCAATGCGGGTGTCGGTTGTGTGCTGATGGACAAATGGGACGCGGAAGAAACACTCCGCCTCATCGCAGAGCATCGCATCACGCATATGCATGTCGTGCCGACCATGCTGCACCGGATGCTGCAACTGCCCGGGGCAACCAAGGCGAAATATGACACGTCGAGCCTGCGCTGGATCCTGCATGGCGCAGCGCCGTGCCCGGTGCATGTGAAGGAAGGCACGATCAAATGGTTCGGCCCGGTCGTCTATGAATATTACGCAGCCACCGAAGGTGGCGGCATCTTCATCGACAGCCATGAGTTCCCGGCGAAGAAGGGAAGTGTGGGCAAGCCGCTGCCCGGCGTTGTCGTCGAGATTCACGATGAAGACGGCCAGCCCGTGAAAGCGGGTGAAGTGGGCACGGTCTATTTCAAGGCGCCGGAGCAGGGAAGGTTTGAGTATTTCAAGGCACCGGAGAAAACCGAAGGCGCCTATCGCGGGGATTTCTACACGATGGGCGATATGGGCTTCATTGATGAGGATGGCTTTCTATTCCTCACGGGCCGCAGCGCCGAGGTCATTATCTCGGGCGGTGTGAATATCTATCCGGCCGAGATCGATCAGGAAGTGTTGAAACATCCTGCTGTGGCAGACGCCGCCGCCATTGGCGTGCCGAATGAGGAATGGGGCGAGGAAGTGAAACTCGTCGTGGAACTCAATGAGGGCTACCGGCCCGATGAAGATATGGCGAAGGAATTGCTCGCCTTTGCCGCCGCAAACCTGCCAAGCTATCAGCGGCCCCGCTCGGTCGATTTCATGGCGGAGCTGCCGCGCATGCCAAGCGGCAAGGTGCTCCGTCGCACCATCCGCGATCAATATTGGCAGGGCGACAAGAAAATCTGACGGCGCCAATCCGCTGTTTTGGCAGGAGCCGCTCTTTCATGGAGCGGCTCTTTTGCCTATATGGGCTGCGGGAAGAGGACGACGGAGAAAGACAAGACATGCAAAGTTCGACCTCTTCCGGCGTGCGCCTGCATTTCATCGTGATCCTAGGATCGCTGATCGCCTTCGCACCTCTCTCGATAGACATGTATCTGCCGGCCTTTCCGGCGATTGCGAGTGATCTCGGCGCAAGCGCAGGCGCGGTGCAGGCAACGCTTGCCGTTTTTTTCATCGGCCTTGCGCTGGGGCAGGGTGTGGTCGGGCCGATATCGGACCGGACGGGTCGATTGCCGCCG
>NZ_JBATWS010000068.1:0-4570 GCF_049672805.1 Parvibaculum sp. | reverse complement strand
GCCCGGTGCCGCTCTGCGCAGATGAAAGCGCGCATGGACTTGAAGGCATGAAGCGGCTTGTCGGCCTTTATGATTTCATCAATGTGAAGCTCGACAAGACGGGCGGCCTTACCGAAGCGCTGGCTGTCATACGCTGCGCAAAGCTTCGCAAGCTGCGGGTGATGGTGGGCTGCATGGTTTCCACATCGCTTGCCATGGCGCCCGCCATGCTGATTGCTCAGCAGGCAGACTATGTCGATCTCGACGGCCCGCTCCTTCTGGCAAAGGATCGCGAGCCTGCGCTCCGCTATGCAGGAAGCCTTGTCCACCCGCCGGAACGCGAGCTCTGGGGTTAGGCGAGGTCCCGCAGCGCCGTGAGTTGCTCCTGCCACCAGCCGGCTCTGATGCCAAGAAAGGGCGTATTGGCAAGACCATGCCGGGCCGGATGATCTGACGGCAGCACTTCCCAGCCACGATGCTCAAGCAGAATGCGCGTGCCTTCCGCATGCGCCCGGAAGCGAATATCGACTTCGGTGACTTCACCTTTGCTGAAGTTCGGCCCCCGCCACTCGAAAACGAGGCGCACGCCGGGTTCCCAGACGAGGATGCGCCCGATCTCATAAATGTCGCGCGCTTCCTCATCATAGATTTCGATGAGCCTGCCACCCTCACCCGGCTCGAAACACATCCGCCCTTGTGCGCGAGGCCGGAAACGAAACCTCGGACCGCGCTGCCACCACTGGTCCACTTCTTCGGTGAACAGGCGAAAGGCTTCGTCCGGCGGCACGGCCAGCGTGATCGCAACGCTGACACTCGTGCTCACTTCTTCCTGCCTTTCTTGCCCGCCGACCTGCCTTCCGCATGAGCCTTGAAAGCGGCGAGTTGCGAGGTCCAGTAGTCCGCAACCTCTTCGAGCCATGACTGAAGATCGGCAAAGGGGGCGGCACGAAGGCGATAGACACGAAGCCGCCTGTCCTCCCCCGCTTCCTCCTCTTCAATCAGTTCCGTCGCGCGTAATATGCGCAGATGGCGGCTGATGGCAGGCGCGCTGATATCGAACGCCGCGGCAAGATCGCCCGCGCGCATCGGCCCATCGCGTAAAAGATCAACCATGCGCCGCCGCGTCGGGTCTGCAAGCGCTGCAAGAATGAGATCGATCTCTTCCGGCCCGGAGATTTTTCCGCTCATGCCTTGCCCGTCACCGTGAGGCCCGTCGCTTTCTCCATCTCCGCAAAGGAGACTTCCCGCAGCGGCTGATGAAATACCCAGTGATGCCCTTCAGGATCGACGGCGCGGTAGATACGGTCGCCATAGAACTGATCTGTCGGCTCCGCAACAATCTGCGCCCCCGCGTCCCTGGCGCGCTCGTAATGACCTTTCACATCAGGCACCTGCACATGAACGGATTGTGTATTCTTGCCGCCAAGCGAATGAGGGCTTGCGGGGAAAGGCGCCCAGTCCGTGCCGCCAATCATGATGCGGCCATTGCCGCATTCCATCTCCGCATGGGCAACCTTGCCATTGTCCCTGAGGCAGATGCTGGTTTCAAAACCGAAAGCCTTTTCAAGCCAGTCGAGCGCAGCCGCAGGATCATCATAAAAAAGCGCGGGCACAATCCGGGCACCCGCGCTTTCCTGTCTGTTCGTCATGGCACACCTCCCTGTCCTCTGACCGGGAGATATTTAACCACAAGGATAATATTTAAACAAGATGTTAAACATCAGATGTTGAGCACGATCTTGCCGAAATGCGACGCGCCCTGCATGAGACGGAAAGCCTCCTGGGCATCTTCCAGCGCGAAACGCTTGTCGATGACGGGGTGAATGTCGTTCTGCTCAATGGCGCGCGTCATGTCCTCGAAATGCGTGCGGCTGCCGACCGTGATGCCGCTGATCTTCAGGTTCTGCGCAAAGATCGCAGCCACATTCACGTCTTTCGTGAGACCGGAAAGAATACCGATCACGGCAATATGCCCGCCCACACGCGCTGCCATGATGGAACGCGGGAAAGTGTCCGCACCGCCGACCTCGACCACATGATCCACACCGCGCCCGCCTGTGAGCTTGCGCGCTTCGATCTCCCAATCCGGCGTCTCGCGATAATTGATCGCCGCATCCGCACCGAGCTTCTTTGCGCGCTCGATCTTTTCATCCGATGAGGAAGTAATGATCACACGCGCGCCCATCGCCTTCGCAAACTGAAGCGCGAAAATCGAAACGCCGCCCGTGCCCTGAACAAGCACCGTGTCGCCCGCCTTGATGTTACCTTCGACAACAAGGGCACGCCACGCGGTCAGCGCCGCGCAAGGAAGACAGGCAACTTCTTCATCCGAGAGATTTTTGGGCGCCCTGGAAACGCCCTCGGCGGAAAGCACCATATATTCCTGCGCGCAGCCATCAATCGGGCTGCCCAGCGCCGTCGGGCCAAGCAGCTCGGCCACGGGGCCCCCCGAAATCCAGCCCTGAAAGAAGCTCGGCGCCACACGGTCGCCCTTGGCAAGGCGGGTTACGCCCTCGCCCACTTCCACCACTTCGCCGCAGCCATCAGACAGCGGAACGAGTGGCAGGAGTTTCGGATTGCCCCCGAAGGTAACGGTTGCAAGATCGCGGTAATTGAGCGAGCCGGCCTTCATCTTCAGCACGACCTGACCCGGCCCTGCCTTCGGCACACCCCGCTCCTTGAGCGTCAGATTCTCAATTCCAAAATTGCCTTCCAGCACCAATGCGCGCATCGGGTTTCCTCCGTTTGATGAATGTCTTTGCCGTAGAAACTGGCGCATCCATCGGCAATGTCAAACGGGAGGAAATTGACGCAAGGGCTTCTGCCGCTCAGCGCGGCGCATCACCCTTGATCTGCGTGCGATGCATGACACGGCGCTCGCTTCCATCGAAGCTGTCACGGCGATGGATGGCGCAACGATTGTCCCAGATCAGAAGGTCGCCGACGGCCCATTTATGCGTCCAGGCAAATTCCGGCTTTGCGCAATGCGCCCAGAGACGGTCGAGCAGCTTCTCGCTCTCCTCAACCGAATAGCCTTCGATATAGCCGTTGAGACGGCGACCTAGATAGAGCGACTTGCCACCCGTGACGGGGTGCGTGCGGATGATCGGATGGCGCGCGCCGGGTGCGGTCCGCACATCGACCACGGCGCTCGCACCGACACGCAACTCACCGACGCTTGTCGTGCTGGAGTCGTGATTGCAGTACCGGCCTTCGATGGCGGCATAGAGGTCGGCAGGAAGTTCTTCCAGCGCCTTGTACATATTCGCAAAGCTCGTATCGCCGCCTTGCCGGGGGATTTCGCGCGAATGAAGCACGCTCGCCATGGGCGGCTCTGCCACATAGGACATATCGGTGTGCCACTCGGCTTCCTTGTCACCCAGCGCGCCGATCGGCTTGCCGTTTTCCACGACGTTCGAAATGATCCAGATTTCCGGGCGGGACTTTTCCTGCGAACCCGCCATGTCGGTTTCGCTGGCAGGCGCAATATCAAGCTCCCCGAAGTGGCGCGAGAAGCGGATGAGGTCGTCGTCATTCACTTTCTGCTGCCCGCGAAAGAGCAGAACGATGTGGTCATACCAGGCCTGCTGAACAGCCTCGAACTCCGCATCGCTCAGGGGCTTCGACAGATCGAGGCCACGGATTTCTGCGCCAAGCGCTGCCCCGGTCGGGATTACTTCAACCGTCATTTCGCCACTTCCTGTTCTTCTATAACCTGTTCGCTGCCCGGCTCATCTTCGGGAACGAGTGCCTGCCCGTTCCAGCGCACAGCCAGAAGAAGGGCACCTGCCAGAGCAAGGGCACCCGCCCCCGCCATCGCAAAATAGGTATGAGCGCCGATGCTCTCATACAACGGGCCGATGCTGATTGTCATGAGCCCCATCATAACGCCGGAGGCCATCGCCGCGTAGAGGCTTTGCGCCGTCGCCGCCACCCGTGGGGGCGCTGCCTGCGCCACAAACTGCACAGCACCGAGATGCGCCGCCCCGAAGGTCAGCGCATGAAGCGCCTGCACCACGAAAAGCAGCGCTATATGGGGCGAGAAGGCGGTGATCGTCCAGCGGATGACGGATGCTCCCGTCGCGATGATCAGAAGCTTCACCGCGCCAAGCCGCGCCATTAACGGGCCGGAAATGTAAAAAAGGATGATCTCGGCCACCACGCCGGTCGCCCAGAGAAGGCCGATCACCGTGTCGGGATAGCCCTGCTTCTGCCAGGCCAGCGTACCGAACGCATAATAGACGGCATGGGTCGCCTGCGCGAGGCTCGAGGTCAGAACGAAGAGAATGAAAATCGGATGCCGCCCTATTTCGAGTACATCGGCAAAGCGGCTGCGTGTCGAAACGCGCTTCTTCTGCGGCGGCGCCTCGCGCGGCAGGAGATGCGCCCCGCCCAGATTGACCGCGAGCGTGACCATGAAGCAGATCAGGATGATGCTGGCAGGCGTCCATTCAAGAAGCCACCCGGTAAAGGCGCTCGCTCCAATGAAGGTGACGGAACCCCAGAGACGGACACGGCCATAATTGATCCCGTGATCCAGCCGCGCCCGCATGGAGATGGTTTCGACGAGCGGCCCGATGGACGGGTAGAT
>NZ_JBATWS010000067.1:0-6794 GCF_049672805.1 Parvibaculum sp. | reverse complement strand
GAAGTGACGGGCAAGCCCGCCGGCTTCAAGCTGGTGCTGGGAACAACCGAATGGCTGGATGAACTCTGTGAAGAGATAAAGGCGCGCGGAAGCGAACACGCGCCGGATTTCATCACACTCGATAGCGCAGATGGCGGCACGGGTGCCGCACCCATGCCCCTTATCGATTATGTCGGCATGCCCATCTGGGAAAGCCTGCCCATTCTTTGCGATGCGCTGGAGCGCCACAACCTCAAACCCCGCATCCGCGTGAATGCAAGCGGCAAGCTCATCACGCCTGCCGAAGTTGCCTGGGCGCTCTGCGTCGGCGCGGATTTCGTATCCTCTGCACGCGGATATATGTTCGCGCTTGGCTGCATTCAGGCATTGCAATGCAACCGGAACACATGCCCGACCGGCATCACCACACATGACAGGCGTCTGCAACGCGGCCTTGATGTGACCGACAAGGCGCACCGCGTTCACCGCTATGCGCAGCGCATCACGCAGGAAGTCTGCATGATTGCTCATTCCTGCGGCGTGTCAGAGCCTCGTCGTCTGACGCGCAACCATGCGCGCATCATGGGCGCGAACGGCGTTTCCATGTCTCTTGTGGATTACTATGGCCGCTGGACCTCTCCCGCCGACCTACCTTCGCAAAACGGCATAACCCGCCCGCGCTTTGGCCAGCGATAGGCAAACGCCTATTTCGGCATCACCATTCTGAGAAATTGCGTCCCCTGCTCGATCCGTTGCGGCAGATGGCCCCGCCTGTCCCCGTCAACTTCAACGGCAAGTCCTTCCGGCCCCTGAACATCAATCACACGGGCAGACAGAACCTCAACCGAGCTTAGGCGCGAAACAAGGCCAAGCCCCAATGCGGCAAGATAAATCGCGAAGGCGAGCCGCGACTTCTTCTGAAAGAGAAAAAGAGTAAGCCCCGGCTGCGTGATCGCCGCTTCGGGGGCAAGCACGAATGGCCCTGCATAATGCCGCGCATTGGTGACGACAGCCCATGCAGCACGCTTCTCCTGGCCATCAACCGACAGGCGAATGTCATGCGCCGGACCACGCAGCCAGACCTTCAGGCCGGAGAGAATGAAGGCGCCCTTGCCCCATAGCTTCTTCATGCGCGGATTGATGCGATGCACGACCTCGCCATCAAAACCGATCCCGACCATCAGCAGAAAAAGGTCACCCTGCACAAGGCCCGTGCCGATGATCTCCGCCGGACCTTCCAGCAGCATGGCTGCCACCTCTTCGGCCTTTGGCCGCAAGCCGATTTCGATTGCGAGAACATTCGCCGTGCCAAGCGGCACTATGCCGAGCGGTATGTCCTGCCCGAGCAGCCCGCGCGCGACCTCACTAACCGTGCCATCACCACCCGCCGCAACGATCACATCCGCCTGACCGCGCTGTGCTGCCGCGCGCGCAAGCGCAGTTGCATGAGCCGGACCTTCTGTCAGGTCGATCGTTACCTCCGCACCCGCCGCGCGGAGCCTGCCGACGACATCATCAAGCAGATGCCGTTTTCGCCTGCCCGCAACCGGGTTGAAAATGATGTGGATGAAGCGGCGTAACGCCAAGGCAGGGGTCCGGCATCTGGTGAAAACACCCGGCGATTAGCCGCGAAAACAGGTGGCCGGTCAATATCGGCCCGCCCCTCTCGTCACGCCTCACTGTCACAAAACCATAATCAAACTGTCATGCAGATTTGATGCTGCACGCGCATGGTGCGCGCACAACAAAAGACAGCAGGCGAATTGCAACAGGATGACGCAATCCGGCGTCTGGAGAAGAACGACAAGGAAATGGCTCTGTTCGATACATCGATATTGACGAGACCGCAGCCCATAACAGCGCTTCCCGCGCCTGACAGAAACAAGGCTGCGAAGAAAGCCCGCAAGGAAGCGGCCCGCGCAAAAGCACGGCGCGGCGGGCTCGACGAAAGATTGCTCGGCCCAAGGCCGAAAAACCGCACACAGCACCGCACGCTTTTCCTCTCCGACATCCATCTCGGCACACCAGGATGCAAAGCGGAATTGCTGCTTGATTTCCTCCGCCACAATGATGCGGAAACCATCTATCTGGTCGGCGACATTGTGGATGGCTGGCGCATCAAGCGGTCATGGTATTGGAACGCCGCCCATAATGCCGTGGTGCAGGAACTCTTCCGCAAGGCACGCAAGGGCGCGACGGTGATCTATGTTCCCGGCAATCACGATGAAGCGTTGCGCGATTATACGGGCTTCAACTTTGGCGGCATTGATGTGGTCAATGAAACCGTTCATGAAACGGCCGATGGTCGCCGCTTCCTCGTGCTGCATGGTGACCAGTTTGACAGCGTGGTGAAATACGCGAAATGGCTCGCCCATCTCGGCGACCGCGCTTATGGCATCGCGCTCGCACTTAATAATTGGCTGCACGAAATCCGCCGCCTCTTTGATCTGCCCTATTGGTCACTCTCTTCTTATCTCAAGAACAGAGTGAAGAACGCGGTCGAATATATTTCGAGCTATGAGCAGGCCGTTGCCCGAGCAGCGCGAGAACGCGGTGTGGATGGTGTGATCTGCGGTCACATCCACCATGCCGAAATCCGCGATTTTGACGACGTTCTCTACTGCAATGATGGTGACTGGGTGGAAAGCTGCACCGCCCTTTCGGAAGATGAAAATGGTGCGCTTTCGCTCCTCACCTGGCAGAACTTCTCATGGGAAATCGGCCTTGGCGGCGGCGAGCGGGAACCGATTGAAGATGAAGGCGCTACATTGGTGCCGACTGCCGCATGAGCCAGCGCCTCCAGATGCCGCAAGCCACACCGGAGGCCCATCCGTCACCCGCTTTGCCCGGGCCGCGCAAGCGCCGTATTGCGCGCCTGCTTGGTCGTTTGCGCCGCAGGCCGCTGCCAAAAGAGGTGGGCCGCTTCTCCGAGCCGCTCCGCATCGTCATCGTGTCAGATGCAGCGCCACCGCAAGTGAACGGCGTTGTACGAACCCTTCAGCAATTGATCGGCAATCTGCGGGAAGCAGGACACGACGTGACCTTCATCACACCTGATCTCTTTCGCACCGTACCGTTACCCACCTATCGCGAAATCCGCCTCGCCATCCTGCCGGGCCGCAGGATCGCGCAGATGATCCACAAGGCAAATCCAAATGCCATTCATATTGCGACAGAAGGCCCGCTAGGGCTTGCCACGCGGCGCTTCTGCATCCGCAACAACATTCCCTTCTCGACTTCGTTCCACACACGCTTTGCTGAATATCTGCATGCACGCACCGGCATCCCCTTGTCATGGGGATACGCTTTTCTCCGCCGCTTTCATGCAAAGGCGAGCGCATTGATGGTCGCAACGCCCTCGCTTCAGGCAGAACTGAAGGAACGCGGCTTTGGTGATCCGGTGATCTGGTCGCGCGGGGTCGATACGGAGCTTTATCGCCCGCGCCCGGATGTTCAGAAAGCACATCCGCATGGGCTTGCCCGTCCTGTCTGGCTCAATGTGGGCCGTGTCGCGGTTGAGAAGAACATCGAAGCCTTTCTCGAACTCGATCTCCCCGGCACTAAAATGGTAGTAGGCGATGGCCCGCGTCTTGACCATCTGACAAAGCGGTATCCGGACACCTTCTTTGCCGGCCCGCTCTTCGGCGAAGAGCTTGCCCGCGCCTATGCGGCGGCAGATGTGTTCGTCTTTCCGAGCAAGACAGACACATTCGGTCTCGTGCTGATCGAGGCAATGGCGTCAGGCACGCCCATTGCGGCTTATCCCGTGCAGGGACCAGGCGATGTTCTTGCCTTCACACCGGATGGCACAAAAGCGGGCGCGTTGGATGACGATCTCCACACAGCCTGTCTCAAGGCGCTTGATCTCAATCGCGAAGACGCACGCGCCTATGCACTCACCTTCGCCTGGGACGCCTGCGCAAAACAGTTCATCAGCAATCTCGCGCTTGAAGAGGCCGAAGCCGCCTAAGGCACTTACCCCGTCTTCACATTGCGCGAGCTCATATCGCTTATGGTCGCATAGCAGGCAAGCGCCGCGACAAGGCCGAGTGCCAGCGCCGCAAATGTCAGCCTGTAGCTGACATCTACTTCTACACCCGCCCGCTGCATTGTGCCGATCAGCGCGCCTGTCATCACCTGCAATACAAAGACGCCCGCCATATTGCCGAAATTGAGCAGCGTTATGCCGCGCCCTGCCAGCCTGTCGGGGAAGAGAAGGCGGCCATGGGCGAGCAGCAGCGGCGTATAACCTGCGTTGAGACCGAACAGAATGAATATGCACGTCACCAGCACGAGCGGGGGCTCATCAAGCGTGGCGAGCAGCGCCAGCATGGAAGCCGAAAGGGCAGCGCCAATAAGGATAGGCTTCTTGATGCTGCCGAAAAGCTGTTCCGCATAGCCCCAGAGAAGAAGGCCGATCACCTGCCCGCCCGTAATACCAAGCAGCACATGACCGCGCGCGGAAAGATCAAGCCCGTGCACATCCGCGAGATAGGGCGATGCCCAGAGCGTCTGTATCGCAGCGAAGCTCGCATAGCCGGTCGAGATCATGATGAAAAGCTGAAGGACGCCGGGCCAGCGCATCGCTTCGAATATGCCGCCAAAGCTCTGACGCAATGTCTCGCGCGGACGCTCGGACATTACCGTGCCGGGGGGCGTGTCCCGCGCGATGAAGGCCATCGCAATCGCAAGACCGAGCGTGATCACGCCTGCACCGACAAAGCTTTCCCGCCAGCCGAACATCTCAGTTGCATAGGCAAGCGGTGCCGTCGCCATCAGCGCGCCCAGTGTGCCGATGGAGATTTGCAGACCGGAGAGCATCGCGAACTTCTCCGGCGCGAACCACCAGCGATAGATCATCAGCGGACCCATCAGCATCGCCGAACAGCCAAGCCCCATGAGAATGCGCGCAAGCGTCAGCCCCGCCTCGCCCCGCGCCATCGCAAACACGAAGCAGCCGAGAATGGCAATGCCGATGGCACAGAGCATGGTGATCCGAGCGCCATAGCGATCAAGCAGGATGCCGACGGGGATCTGTGCGAGCGCGAAGGAGAGGAAGAAGGCGCCGGACAATATGCCGAGCCCTTCTGGCTCAAGGCCCAGATCCACCGCAAGATTGGGTGCGATGACACCCGTGGACGAGCGCAGAAACTGGCTCACCGTATAGACAAGACAGAGAATACCGACGAGCGGAATGATCTGAAAACGGGACGCCGGTGCGGCAGCCATGAACGCACCTCCTCCGGCGCTCCTTCAATCGATGCGGATTAAGAGCGAAAATCCGCACTTTCGCCAGCCCCATTTCGGCATGGGCAATCGCCGGGCACGCAAAGCCTTGCCCCACGCTATCGCACCTCTATTCTCTAGCTCCCCCCAACAGCGCTATCGGAGGTCCGTCATGAAAGCTCGCATCCTCGCAACGGCCACCCTCGCCCTTGCCCTTTTCGCCACCCCGGTCATCGCCGAAACACCCGCCAGTGTGGCGACCTATGAGATCGACACCTCGCACACCTATCTCGGATTTGCGATCAGCCATCTTGGCTTCTCGACCACTTATGGCCGGTTCACCGATGTAAGCGGCTCCATCACCTTCAATGAGGAAAATCCCGAGGCAAGCTCGGTCGAGGTCCGGATCGTGCCCGCCAGCCTCTATACGGGCCATGAGGAACGCGACAAGCATGTGCGCGGCAAGGACTTCCTCAATGTCGAGGAGTTCCCGGAGATGAGCTTCATATCCACCGCCATCGAGCGCACGGGCGAGAAGACCGGCAAGATCACCGGCGACCTCACCCTGCATGGCGTGACGAAGCCCGTCACACTGGAAGCGACCTTCACCAGGATGGGTGAATACCCCATGCAGAAAGGCGTGAAGGCCATCGGCTTCGAGGCAACGGGCAGCCTCAAGCGCTCGGATTTCGGTATCGAGACCTATCTCCCGGCGATTGGCGATGAGGTGAGCATCACCATCTCGCTCGAGGCCATGCAGAAATAAAGACCGGGGTCGGGGCTGGCCGGTGCCCTTTTGCGCAGGGCCAGCCCCGTTAACCTTGCCCGCCCGCTCCTTTTTATACCGCGACTGCGAAGGAATTCTTGTGGGCGCGGCCCTGAGCGGTTATAAGGCGGGCCAATTTCCCGGTCGCCGCCGTGTTCCTGCTAGTGCGCGGTTGAGCGGCATATTTGCCCCGGCGGAACCCATGTCTATTCGGAATATTGCGATCATCGCCCATGTTGACCATGGGAAGACGACGCTGGTCGACCAGCTTCTGCGCCAGTCCGGCACCTTTCGTGAAAACCAGCATGTCGCTGAGCGCGTGATGGATTCAGGCGATCTCGAAAGAGAGCGCGGCATCACCATTCTGGCCAAATGCACCAGCGTTGAATGGGAAGAGAACGGAACACCCATCCGCATCAACATCATTGATACGCCCGGCCACGCCGATTTCGGCGGCGAGGTGGAACGCATCCTCTCCATGGTGGATGGCGTGGTGCTGCTGGTGGACGCGGCCGAAGGCCCGCTTCCCCAGACGAAATTCGTGACCTCCAAAGCACTTGCCCTTGGCCTGCGCCCCATCGTGCTCATCAACAAGGTGGACCGGCCCGACGCCCGGGTGGACGAAGTACATATCGAAGTCTTCGACCTTTTCGCCTCACTCGGCGCGACGGATGAGCAGCTCGACTTCCCGACCATCTTCGCCTCCGGCAAGGAAGGCTGGGCGACCGAAGACCTCTCCGCGCCGGACGCAAAGGAAAACGGTCTCCGTCCCCTCTTCTCCAAGATCGTGAGCCACTTCCCCGAGCCGACCGCGCTCAATGAC
>NZ_JBATWS010000066.1:0-11574 GCF_049672805.1 Parvibaculum sp. | reverse complement strand
CAAGCCAGCAGGGCCAGTTCGAGGTGCCCTATGGCATCACCAACCCGCCAACCATGTTCACCATCCCTGCCCTTCGCTACATGAAGACCTTCGGCATTACCGAAGAAGACCTTGCCCATGTGGCAGTCGTGCAGCGCGAATGGGCCGCGAAAAATCCGCGCGCGAGCTTCCGCGACCTCATCACGGTTGATGATGTGCTGAACTCGAAAATGATCGCCTGGCCCTTCCGCCTGCTCATGTGTTGCCTCGTGACAGATGGCGGTGGCGCACTGATTCTGACAACTGCAGAGCGTGCAAAGGACTTCCCGCAAAAACCTGTCTACATTCTCGGCACGGGTGAAAGCTGCGAGACGCCGATGATCTCGCAAATGGAAGACTTCACGACCTCCAAAGCTTTCCGCGTTTCCGGCAAGAAGGCTTTCGATGAGGCCGGCATCAGCCATTCGGATGTCGATCACCTCATGATCTATGATGCCTTCGCGCATCTGCCGATCTACGGACTTGAAGATCTGGGATTCTGCGAGCGCGGCGAAGGGGCCGCCTTCATCCGCGAAGGCAACACGCGGCCCGGCGCAAAGCTACCGCTCAACACGAATGGCGGCGGCCTCTCCTACATGCATTCGGGCATGTATGGCATGTATGCGCTTCAGGAAAGCGTGCGCCAGATGCGGGGTATCGCCCCCGCACAGGTGCCAGGCGCGAAAATATCCGTTGCGCATGGTGTGGGCGGCATGTTCGCTTCCTCAGGCACCATCATCTTCTCGAACGAAGCACCATAAGAACAGGGAGAGGCCGATATGGAACTCGCAAAACCGCGCATCGATGTCGGCCTCTTCACGATCAACCTCGAAGCGATGCTCGACTTCTGGCAGAACGAAGTCGGCATCCCCTTCGACCATATGCTGCCGCTCGGCAATGGCCTGCAGCAGCACCGCCATGATCTTCTCGGTTCCGTTCTGAAGATCAATCACGCGCGGAATGAACTGCCCGCCCTTGCGCCTTCCGGCTACCGCGAATTGCTGATTGCGCGCGAAGGGCTCTCACGGCCCCGCTCGCTCACCGACCCGGATGGCAATCGCGTCACACTCGTGCCGCCCGGTCTCTATGGCATCACACGCATCGGCCTGCGGCTCGGCGTGCGGGATGTGAATGCGCATCGCCGCTTCTATGCCATCGCGCTTGGCCTGCCCGATGTGCCGGAACAGGGTGGCGACAGCTTTTACTGCGGTGACAGCGTGATCCTTCTCGAGAAGGCGAGAGATGCCGTGCCCGACCTTCCCTTTGAAGGGCCGGGCTGGCGCTACATCACCATTCAGATTCGCGATGTGGACAGGGAACACGCCGCCATTCTCGCCCGCGGCGGCACGGAAGGCCGCCCGCCGCAAACGCTTGGCAAGGTCGCACGCATTTCCTTCATTCGCGACCCGGACGGTAACTGGATCGAGATGTCGCAACGCGCATCGCTCGTTGGCGCCTTGCCTGAACAGGCAGACTGACATGCCTCCTTCTCTCCGTTAAGCTTTCCCGATTGCTATTGAGACGCCCGGAAAGTGGCGTCATCGCTCAGGGAGAGAACATGCTCAAAATCTACCATGCGAAAAATACGCGCTCTGTCCGCATCATCTGGCTCTGCGAAGAACTGGGTATTCCTTACGATCTGAAGACGCTCGCCTTCTCGCCGGATACGTTGCAGTCGCCCGAATATCTCGCTGTCCATCCGCTCGGAAAAGTGCCTGCCATTGAAGATGAAGGCGAGGTGATGAACGAGTCAGGGGCCATCTCCCAATATCTGCTCGAAAAGCACGGCAATGGCCGCCTTGAGCCGAAGCCCGGCAGCGCGAAGCGCAAGCGCTTTCTCCACTGGTTCCACTTTGCGGAAGCAACGCTGATGGTGCCGATCGGCAATATCGCGCAGCACACGCTCATCCGCCCCGAAGACAAGCGCATTCCGCAAGTCGCCGCCGAAGCGGTGGAGAGCACGAAGAAGATGCTCGCCGTTGTTGAGGCAAACCTCGAGGGCCTCGAATATATTTGCGGCGACGAGTTCACTGCAGCAGATATCATGCTCGGCTATGCGCTGATGCTCTGCAGCCTGTTTGGCCTGCTGACGGATGAGTTCCCGAAGGTGAAAGCCTATTACGAGCGCATCTCCTCACGCCCTGCCTTTGCGAAAGCAACTGCCTGACGGAAGGCAACACGAAAAGCGAGAAAGGCCTGCCCCATGGGATACAAGACCATCACCGTGAAACCGATCTCCGGCGCGCTGGGTGCCGAGATTGAAGGTGTGGATCTCTCCAAGGAGCTTTCCAACGAGACCTTCGATGATATCCATCAGGCCTTTCTCGATCATGTGGTGATCTTCTTCCGCGATCAGCACCTCACCCATGAACAGCACAAAGCCTTTGGCCGCCGCTTTGGCACGCTGAACATCCATCCTTATGTGAAGGGCATGGATGAGCATCCCGAAATCATGCAGATCATCAAGGAGCCGGAAGACCGCATCAATTTCGGCGGCGGCTGGCACTCCGACATGTCCTTCCTTGAGAAACCTGCCCTCGGCTCGATCCTTTATGCGAAGGAAGTACCGCCCTATGGCGGCGACACGCTCTGGGCGAACCAGTATCTCGCTTATGAAACGCTGTCGGATGGCATGAAGAAAATGCTGGAAGGTCTCACCGCCATCCATACGGCGAAGGGCGAATATAGCGAGCGCGGCCATTCCGCCCAGAAGCGACAGTCAATGAATATTGATACGGCGGGCGATGACACGCCTTCCTATGAACATCCCGTTGTGCGCACCCACCCGGAAACGGGGCGGAAGGCGCTCTATGTAAACCCCGCTTTCACGGAACGCTTTTCGGGGATGACGAAGCGCGAAAGCCGCCCGCTGCTCAACTTCCTTTTCGAGCATTGTACGCAAGAGCCTCTCACCTGCCGCTTCCGCTGGACGCCGAACGCGCTCGCCTTCTGGGACAATCGCGCCGCGCAACATTTCGCGCTGAACGATTACCACGGGTATCGCCGCCACATGGAACGCGTGACGGTGGATGGCGACAAGCCCTTCTGACGCCTGCTGCCCGCGCCGATTAACCGAAGATCAGCTTTTTTCTTGGATCACACGGACAGCAGAGGCATGATCCTCCCCGTGAATCGGAACGGGAGGGGGAAGCGTGACCGGATCATTCGCCAAATTGCTCGCCGCCACGGCAGCCACCTGGGCTCTCTGCACCACCGCCTTTGCTGACGTTACGCTGCCGCCGGAATCCGATCCGGCCGCGCGCGGACTTGCGATTGTCGAGGAAATGGATGCCCGCGATCGCGGCTGGGGCGATGCCTATGCCGACCTGAAAATGGTGCTGACCAATGCCGCAGGCGCAATAAGCGAGCGCCAGCTCCGCTTCACCATGCTGGAGCGCACGGGCGAGAATGAAGGCGATCTGAGCCTGATGGTTTTTGACCGGCCGCTTGATGTGGCAGGCACCGCTCTTCTCACTCATGCCTATGTCGGCAAGCCGGATGACCAGTGGCTCTATCTTCCGGCGGTGAAGCGCGTGAAGCGCATTTCCTCCGCCAATAAATCCGGCCCCTTTGTCGGCAGCGAATTTGCCTTTGAAGACCTCGCCGCGCAGGAGATCGGCAAGTTCACCTATAGCTGGCTCCGCGACGAGCCTTGCGGCGACCGCGAATGCCATGTCGTGGAGCGCGTGCCCGCCTATGAAGGATCGGGCTATACGCGCCAGATCGTCTGGATCGACACAAGCGACTATCTGCTTCGCAAGATCGACTATTACGCCCGCAAATCCTCGCTGCTGAAAACCCTCACCATCAGCGGCTATGAAAATTACCTCGAAGGCATCTGGCGGCCGCGCGAGCTTGAAATGTCGAACCATGAGAATGGCAAGAAGACACAGCTCATCTGGCAGGATTATCGCTTCCGCACAGGACTGACGGAAAATGACTTTGCCCCGGCAAGTCTTGAACGGGCGCGTTGACATCAGCCTGATCCGGGAGCGGGTAACGTGAAACCACGGTATACAGGGAAAGGGCAGATCGCTTACGCCTTCTGCGGAGCGGCGCTGGCTCTCGCCGCCTCACCCGCCGCAGCGGATGAATTCACGCTGCGCGGCTATATCGAGCCGGAGGCGCGCATCTTTACGGAAAGCGCCTCAAGCCCGCGCCAGAAGGATACGGGCCACTCTGTCGCCGCCGAAGCGACCTTTCAGTATCTGCCGGAGAGCAATGACGGCTCTTTCGTCTTCACGCCTTTCGTCCGCCTCGACCAGCGCGACAGCGAGCGCAGCCATTGGGACATTCGTGAAGCGCGCTATGCGCATTATGGCAGCGACTGGGAAATCCGTGTCGGCATCGACAAGGTTTTCTGGGGCGTCACCGAAGCCGTCCATCTAGTCGATGTCATCAATCAGCTTGATCTGATCGAAGACCCGATCAAGCAAGAAGAAAAGCTCGGCCAGCCCATGATCAGGCTGCGCAGCTTTCAATCCTTCGGTACGCTTGAGGCCTTCATCCTGCCGGGCTTCAGGGAGCGCACCTTCCCCGGAAAGGATGGCCGTCCCGCGACCAACATTCCGGTGGACCAGAAGCTCACACAATATGAAAGCGGCGCCAAGGAATGGCGCACCGATCTTGCAGCGCGCTACTCTAACACTTTCGGGGATGTTGATCTCGGCTTTTCCCTGTTTCAGGGGACAGCGCGCGATCCGATCCTCAATCCTGCACTGGATGGAGGCGGCAATCTTGTGCTCGCCCCTTTCTACCCGCTGATGAAGCAGGTATCCCTCGATGTTCAGGCAACCATCGGTCCCTGGCTTTACAAGCTTGAAGGTTTCGGACGGCGCGAGCTTGGTGACAATTACGGCGCGGCCACGGGCGGCATCGAATACACCTTTTACGGCGTTTTCGGCACGGAGGGCGATCTCGGTACCGTGGTCGAATATGCCTATGACACGCGGGGTATGAACCAGCGCAACCCCTATCAGAACGACGCCTTCCTTGCACTGCGCTGGGCGGCCAATGATGCGGCAACAACAAGCATACTCGCCGGCACGGTCGTCGATACGGAAACGGGTGCGCTCGGCTTCCGCTTTCAGGGCGAGCGGCGGCTTGCGGAGAATTATCGCCTCTCCCTTGAGGCGCATCTCTTCTCCAACGTGCCGCAACGCGACCCGACCTATCACGTCGCCGATGACGGCTATGTACAGATCAGGGTCGCGCGCTACTTCTGAGCTTATTCAGCGGGCGCACCGGACGCCGAGGCGAGCTTGGCCTGCTGACGTTTCTCCCGCGCATTTGCGATGAGAAGATAGACCGTCGGCACCACGAAAAGCGTGAGCAGCGTGCCGAAGCTGATACCACCCACAATCACATAGCCGATGGAGCGACGGCTTTCTGCACCCGCACCGGAGGAAAGTGCCAGCGGCAGCGCGCCCAGCACCATCGCACCCGTCGTCATCAGGATCGGACGCAGACGCATGCTCGCCGCCTCGATCACCGCGTCATAGATTGAATTGCCCTTCTCCCGAAGCTGGTTCGAGAACTCGACGATCAGAATGCCATGCTTGCTGATAAGGCCGACAAGCGTGATCAGGCCCACCTGACTATAGATGTTGAGCGTGGTGTTGGTCAGGAAGAGCAGCAGCAAGGCACCCGCAATCGAAAGCGGCACACTGACGAGAATAACAAACGGATCAACGAAGCTTTCAAACTGCGCTGCAAGCACGAGATAGATGAACAGCAGCGCCAGCACGAAAGTCACCATGATCGTGCCGGAAGACTTGACGAACTCGCGCAACTGACCGTCCACATCCGTCTGCGCAACATCGGGCAATATCCGCGCTGCGGTCTCGTCGAGAAAGGTGAGCGCCTCACCCATCGAGAAGCCGGGCGCAAGGTTTGCCGAAATCGTCGCCGCACGAAGCTGGTTGAAGCGGTTGAGCGAGTTCGGCGCAACCGTCTCCTCAACCGTCACGAGGTTGGAAAGCTGCACCATCTCGCCCGTCCTGCCGCGGACATAGATATTGCTGATGTCGCCGGGCGTGCGCCGCTCCTCGTCCTCCACCTGCACGATCACATCATACTGCTTGCCCGCCTGCTCATAACGCGTGATCTGGCGACCACCAAGCAGCGTCTCGAGCGTGCGGCCGACCGTGGCCACATCCACGCCCGCATCCACCACCTTGGCGCGATTCACGGTGATGTCGAGCTGCGGCTTCTGCAATTTGAGGTTCGTGTCGGGATTGACGAAACCCGGATGGTTGCGGATCTCGTGCATCATCTGGTTCACATAGCGTTCGAGATCTTCATAGCTGCTCGATGCCTGAATGACATATTCAACCGGCAGCGAGCGCCCGCTCTGGCCAAGCGAGGGCGGATTGACGGCAAAGGCCATCAGCCCCGGTATGCGGCCAAGCTTCGGCTGCAACGTCTCGACGATCTGCTGCTGTGTGCGACGCCGCTTGTCCCAATGAACGAGGCGCGAGAAGGAAACGAGATCGGTGATCTGCGGAAAACCGGAAACGACGAGATAGCCTGCGACTTCAGGAATATCGACATAGATGGACTCGATCTGTTTCGCATAGCGCGTCGAAAACTCGAGCGTCGCGCCCTGCGGCGCCTGTGCCACGACAAGCAGCGTGCCACGATCTTCAACCGGGGCGAGTTCCTGTTGCAGCAGCATGAAAAGCCCGACGCAGGAAATCGCGACAATGCCCGCTGCCGCAACCACCGCCCCTTGCCGCGAAAGCGCCTTGCGCAGTGCATTCTTGTAGGCACCGTCAATCGCCTCGAGCTGTTCGCGCAACCAGCGCTGCAGGCGGGTTTCCTTCACCTCATGGCGCAGCAGCTTAGAGCAAAGCATCGGCGTCAGCGTCAGCGCAACAAAGCCCGACACCACAACCGCGCCTGCCAGCGTGAGCGCAAACTCCAGAAAGAGCTTGCCCGTGCGGCCTTCGGCGAAGCTCACTGGCGCGTAAACCGCAGCAAGCGTCAGCGTCATCGCGATAACCGCGAAGGTGATTTCCCGCGAGCCTTCAATGGCGGCCTGGAAAGGCGTCTTTCCTTCTTCGATATGACGATAGATGTTTTCAAGCATCACGATCGCGTCGTCCACCACGAGGCCGATGGCAAGCACCATGGCGAGCAGCGAGAGCGTATTGATACTGAAACCCAGCATCAGCATGATGCCGAAGCTGGTGATGAGCGAAATCGGGATCGTCACCACCGGAATGATCGAGGCACGAATGGTGCGCAGGAAAACGAAGATCACCAGCACCACGAGAACAATGGCTTCAAAGATCGTCTCGTAAACCGAGTTGATCGATTCCGCGATGAAGATCGAGGTGTCATAGCCGACAAAGGCGCCCATGCCCGCGGGCAGGGTCGGCGCCAGATCATCCAGCGTCCGGCGCACATTGGCCGCCACGTCGAGCGGGTTCGCAGTCGCCTGCTTCACCACGCCAAGCGAAATGGAAGTCTCGCCATTATAGGTTGCCGAGCGCCGCTCATTGGCGGCGGCCACTTCCACACGCGCTACTTCCTTGAGCCGAATCTGGAAGCCGTCACTTTCCTTGACGACGATCTCCTCAAACTCTTCCGGCGTCTGAAGCGCGGTCTTGGAAACAACGGTGAATTCGCGGTCAAGGCTCTCGATACGGCCCGACGGAATTTCCGCATTCTGGGTGCGGATGGCGTTTTCCACATCCTGCACGGTGAGACCGTAGGCCGCGAGCCTTTCGCGGTCGATCCAGACACGCATCGAATATTCACGGCCACCGAAAATTGCGACCTGCGCCACACCCGGCTGGTTCTGCAACCGGTCCGTTACCACGCGGTCGAGATAGTCGGTGATTTCCAGCGCCGACATGCGATCGCTCTTGAAGGCGATATACATGATGGGCTGCGCGTCAGCCTCAACCTTTGCGATGATCGGTTCGTCAATCTCGTCGGGAAGAAGACCGCGCGTCCGGCCCACACGGTCGCGCACATCGCTCGCCGCCACATCGGGATTGGTTTCAAGCGTGAAGCGCGCCGTCACCTGGCTTTCTTCGGCGCGGCTGGTGGAAGAAAGGACTTCAATGCCCTCGATACCCGCCATCGAATCTTCGAGCGGCTGCGTCACCTCTCGCTCGACAACAGACGCGCTCGCGCCGCGATAGACCGTGGTGACGGTAACAACCGGCTCGTCGATCTCGGGATATTCCCGCACCGAAAGCCGGTCATAGGACACAAACCCGATCAACATGAGGATCAGGCTGACGACCGTTGCGAAGACGGGCTTGCGGATGAAAAGTTCAGAAATATGCATGCCCGCTCCCCGCTTATTCCCCGGCTGCCGGTGAGGGCGCCGTATTTTCTTCCGACGACACGATCTCTACCTCGCCGCCATCCTGCACCTTGAGCTGGCCGGCAAAGATCACGAGCGCACCCGGCTCCACCCCGGAAAGAATCTCGACCTGACCCGGCCGTCTTTCACCGATTTTCACCGGCGTCATCTGCGCTTTTCCGTCCACCACCTGGAATACCGCATTGCCGCCTGCGGGTGAGGCAACGATGGATGATTCCGGCAACAGGATGGAGTCACGCGTATCGACAACAATCTCGATGCGGCCAAAAAGGCCGGGGCGCAGCCTGTCGCCCTCATTGCGGATCAGCGCCCGCACGCTGAGCGAGCGACCATCAATGCTGACGACCGGATCAACGGCACTGATGATCCCTTCATATTCCTCGCCGGGCAGCGCATCGAATGTCACCTTCACGTTCTGACCGCGCTTGACCTGCGTGAGGAAGACTTCCGAAACCTGAAAGTCGATCCGCAGATTGTCCACATCTGCGAGCGTCGCAATATCCTGCCCCGCTGTCAGATACTGGCCGATGCTGACCTGCCGAAGGCCAATAATGCCGGAGAAGGGTGCCGTGATCGTCGCCCGGTCGAGCGCGGTCCTTGCGGCGGCAACTTCTGCTTCTGCCGACTTGAAATCATTGAGCGCCTCATCGCGCGCCCGCGCCGTGCCGGAACCCTGCTTCAAAAGCCGTTCGGCGCGCTGGTAATTCGCCTGCGTCAGCGTCAGCCGCGCTTCTGCCTGCGCAACCCGCGCCTTCAGGTCGCGATCATCCAGCTTGATGACAACGTCACCCGCCTCGATACGCTCGCCATCCTTGAAATCGATGCTGGTGACGATGCCGGTAATTTCGGGCCGCAGCACAATCGCCTGATCCGCCTGCAGCGTACCAAGCGCCGAGACAACAACCTCGATCTCACCCTTCTGCGCCTCGACCACCTCCACCACGGGCGGCGGGAAGCCGAAAGCCTGCTGCCCCGCTATCCGCCCATAGAGGCGATAAAAGAAGACAACAATAATGACAGCGACCAGCAGCGCGACTGCGGCCATCACGATGTTGCGAGGCGAAAGCTTTATCGAAGACAGATTCAGCATGAGATAGGGCTCTTCGGGGTTGTGCCTGTCAGGCAACCTCAGTTTTTGACGGGCCAGGCGCACACGCCCTGCTGGCAACGAAAGGCCGCAGAATGCGGCCTAACTGGATAGGCTATTTGCCCCGGTGCGAAAATGGCAATTTGCCAGCATCCGCCCGCTTTATGGGCAAATGACACAAAATCATTTCGGGTGAGGCACGGGTAGCGCATCCGGAAAATGCGCGGGTCTGGCAATGGTGGGCGTGACAGGGATTGAACCTGTGACCCCTTCGATGTCAACGAAGTGCTCTCCCGCTGAGCTACACGCCCATTGCCATTGGGAACAGGGTGCCCGAAGGCACCTGCCGGATTTTCTCCGGAGGCCGTTCCTATATCGGGGATAATCCTCGATGACAAGTCGGAAAACCCGGCCCGTTTAAGGGGCTAGCCTTTGCCCTCGGGCCGTTCAGGCGGCCGCCATCAGCCGGTCCACTTCCGCCACCAGATCGCGCAGATGGAAGGGTTTGGAGAGAACCTTGGCTTCCGCCGGGGCCGGCACTTCCGGATTGAGCGCCACGGCCGCAAAGCCCGTGATGAACATGATCTTGAGCGTGGGGTCGAGTTCGGCCGCGAGCCGCGCAAGCTCAATCCCGTCCATTTCGGGCATAACGATATCGGTCAGAAGAATGTCGAAGACATCCCGCTTCAGGCAGCGATGCGCCTCATCGCCCTGCCCGAAGGCGACCACTTCATGGCCGGCATTTTCCAGCGCTTTCGCCAGAAAACGGCGCATGGATTCATCATCTTCTGCGAGGAGAATTCGTGCCATCAGCCTGCCCAGCCACTTCCTTGAGAAACCCGCCCTCGAAACCGCCTGTCCACGATAGGGGAAAAGCGATCAATCGGGGTCAAGAATAAGGCTGCGAGTGTAAACAGGGTATAAATTCCGCACCATTTCAGGTCATTCGCCCCGCAAGGCCGCCTCGTGCTATGGTTTGCGGACCAGAACGCGCAACGACCAACCCTCTGCAGCATCCTCCGCAATGGATCTTGTCCCCGACAGACCGACCTGGAAAGCGAAGCGCGGCAATGTCAGCTTCGATCAGGATGAACGCACGCTCTTCGAACACCCCCTGCTGATCGAAAGGCCGGTCCGGCAGACACTTCCTTTTGTTTTCAGCTCTCCCCATAGCGGCAGATGCTACCCGCTGCGCTTTGTAAGCCGCTCCAATCTCGACCCGGTAACGCTGCGGCGCTCGGAAGACTGTTTCGTGGAGGAGCTGTTTGCGGGCGTGGTGGCGCTTGGCGCACCGCTTCTTCAGGCCCGCTTCCCCCGCGCCTATCTCGACGCGAATCGCGAGCCTTACGAGCTTGACCCGACCATGTTTGCCGAGCCCCTGCCGCCCCATGTGAATACGCGCTCGCTGCGCGTCGCGGGCGGTATCGGCACAATCGCGCGGGTGGTCGCTGATTCGGCAGAGATTTACCGCGAGCCTCTCGCCTATGAAGAGGCCGAGCAGCGCATCCGCCACCTCTATATGCCCTTCCATGATGCGCTTCGCGGGCTGCTGGAAGAAACCCATGCCGCTTTCGGCTTTGCGCTGCTGATCGACTGCCATTCGATGCCCTCCGTGGGCGGCCCTGCCGATGATGACAGCGGCGCCAACCGGCCCGACATCGTGCTCGGAGACCGCTATGGCACTTCCTGCGCCAGCAGCATTACCGCAAGGGCGGAGAGTATCCTGCGCGATCTCGGCTATAGCGTGAGCCGGAACAACCCCTATGCCGGCGGCTTCAACACCGAGCATTATGGCACCCCGCCCCGCGGGCTCCACGCCCTGCAAATCGAGATCAATCGCGGTCTTTATATGGATGAGGCCCGGCTGGAGCGCAGCCGCGGTTTCCCCTCGCTCCAGAAGAACATGACGGCCTTTGCGCGGGCCATGGGGGCCGAGGACTGGTCCGCCCTTGAGCCGGAGCGTCGCCGCTCCGCCTTCTGACCCCGCCCCCACGCTTCAGACAAAAAAAGGGCCCTGGCGAACCAGGGCCCAAGTCTAGGGAGGAAACGCCCAGGAAGGGCTGCTTCAGAGGGAGAAAGCTCTCAACCAATGTCGCGATGCACAAGATGACATTGCGCTGCACACAAA
>NZ_JBATWS010000065.1:0-4468 GCF_049672805.1 Parvibaculum sp. | reverse complement strand
AGGTTGCGCCGTCTGCCGGGCCGTTGCCGGGCCGTTTTGTCGGATCGCCTGCAGGGCTTAATTTCTTCGACTCACTTGCCGTTGATTCCGAAGGCAATGTCTGTGTCGCCACGATCTTCAATGCGGGTATCACATCCTTCTCCCCGGACGGTTCGAAGATTGTCCACACGCCGACAGATGATCTCATCACGACGAATATCTGCTTTGGCGGCAAGGATCTGAAGACGGCCTATATCACGCTTTCCACAACGGGCCGTCTCGTTGCGATGGACTGGCCGGTGGCAGGGCTGGCGCTCAACTTCCTCAATAAATGAGGCGCTGACGGCAAGGCACGTTTCGTATCCGTAACGTGTCTTGCCAGACCGTGCCGTCATGCCATCATGCGCGGCCTTATGGGGTACACGGCGTTTCATTTCAGGGAGGAAGAACGATGCGCCTTTTTGTCAGTGTACTCGTTGCGTTGTTTGCGTTCACCGGAGCGGCCCTGGCCGATCCATTTGCGAATTTCTACGGCAACACGGTCAAGGTTGTCGGGCCTGCTGGCGAACGCCACGTCTATATCGACGCGGGCGGCAGCTATTCGCAGAAACTGCCGGATGGCACCGTTGCCGAGGGCAAGTATGAGCTTGATGGCGATACGGCCTGCTTCCTTGGCGGGGAGACGCCTTATTGCGTGCCCGCACAGTCCCGCGAGATTGGCGAGACCTGGGAGCTTTCTGCCCCGGGCGGCGCGACCGAGACCGCAACTCTTGTTGCCGGTCGCTGAATCGGAAGCTCTTGAAACTATCCGGCCGGCCCTTCGGGGCCGGCCGTTTTGTTTTCAGGCGCTCCTGTCGAGAATCGTGGTGAAGGTGCCGAAAATTGCGCGCTGTCGATCGAAGGGCAGGGTGGACGGATCATATTTCATGCGTTCGTCTTCCATGAGCTTCGGAAGGGCGGCCTCCCGAAATTCCACAGAGGGCCATTCCACCCATGCGAAGACGACGGCTTCATCTGCGGTTGTCAGCACGGCGCGATGGAAGTCCGTCTTCTTTCCGTCCGGCACGTCATCTTCCCATGCTTCGACAACGCGGCTTGCACCTACATCAAGAAAGACATCTGCCGCCTTTTTGGCCAGGGCCAAATAGTCGTCCTTCCTTGCGCGCGGCACGGCGAGAACGAATCCCTCGACGCAGCCCATTTCACCCGCTCGCCCGGTATCCAGAATGGACTGGAAGCCCCCCATAACCATCCGCGATCCGTCAAAGGGCGGCTGATTCATCTGCTCCATGCTCGGATGCGCCATGATCTTCGCATTGTGATCGTCCCGCGCCTGTCTTGACGCGAATTCGAACCACGAGAAGAGAATGGTCTCATCCGTCTGTGCCTGCACGGCGCGTTTGAGGTCCATCACACCGCCATCGGGTATATCGTGTCCCCAGCTCTCGACGATGCGCCTTGCGCCGCATTCGGCGAAGGCAGGCCAGGCATCATTTGCATGCTTGAGGTAGGCTTCCTTGTTCGCCGTCGGCACTGCCAGCAGGAATCCTTCTACATAGGTCATCCAACATCTCCATCCCTGAATGTCAGATGTTTTGATATCAAAATATAGGGCTTGCGTCAAAGCAGGCGGCAGAAAAAGGGAGGTCAGTCCTCAATGCTGATGACAGGGCCCTTGCGTGCTTCGTTGCCCAGTGCGCGGTCGATATGTTCGGCAACACGCGCTGCGATCTTGAGGAAGGGTTTTGCTTCTTCGCTGTCCGGCGCCGTTGCAACGACAGGCTGACCGCTATCCGATGTTTCGCGGACGGTCATGTGCAGCGGCACTTCGCCCAGGAAGTCACAGCCGAGTTTCTCCGCCATGCGGCGCGCGCCGCCTTCACCGAAGATGTAGGATTTCTCGCCCGAGCCGGGGCTCACGAAATAGGCCATGTTTTCGACGATGCCGAAAACGGGAATATGCGTCTTCTCGAACATGGCAAAGCCCTTGCGTGCATCGATGAGCGCAATCTCCTGCGGTGTCGAGACAACGACGGCCCCTGTCAGCGGTACACGCTGCGCCATGGTGAGCTGCGCGTCGCCCGTGCCGGGAGGCATATCCACGATCAGCACATCCAGTTCGCCCCATTCCACATCATTCATCATCTGGGTGAGCGCCGATTGCACCATCGGCCCGCGCCAGATCATCGGCGTGTCCTCATTGACGAGATAGCCGATCGACATGGTCTTGATGCCGTAATTCTCTTTCGGGATGAGCTTCTTTCCGTCCTTGCTTTCGGGCTTTCCGGTGAGGCCCATCATGCGCGGGATGGACGGCCCGTAAATATCTGCATCGAGAAGGCCGACGCGCCGCCCGAGCCTTGCAAGGCCGAGAGCCAGGTTGACCGAGACGGTCGATTTCCCCACGCCGCCCTTGCCACTCGCCACGGCAACGATGGCTTTGACGCCCGGAATGCGCGCAGAACCCTGCGGAGCGCGCGCGGAACCACCGGAATGGGAATGGGCGTGGGCATGACCAGGTGAAGGCCGGGCCGGGGCGTCGCGATGGGCCGTCAGCACAGCGGTGACGCTCAGCACGCCGGGAACGTTTTTCGCGGCGGCCTCGCAGGCCTGACGAAGCGGCTCTTTCTCCAGCCCCTTCGCGGGATCAACCTCAAGGGAGAAACCGACATGGCCCTCACGCACAACAAGACCCTGCAGCATGCCGCTACTGACGACATCCTTGCCGCTTTCCTCATCGATCACTTTTGCGAGAGCGGCGGCGATATCTTCACGGGTCACGCGCGTCATTTTCTTCATTCCGATGCCGTTTTCGAGGCTTTTCGTGAAACGGGGAGTGTTTCACTTTCGCTCTGTCCGGTACGCGTTGCGCCTGCCGGGTCTCTGTCATATAACCCCCGATGAGGGTGTTTCCAACCGATCCATAAAACTTCGCAATCAAAGGAATTTTGATGCCCTGGAGTAATCAGAACGGCGGCGGCGGCTGGCAGGGTGGCGGAGGCGGAAACAGAGGGCCGTGGGGGCAAGGGCCGCAGGGTGGCGGCGGCAATCAGCCGCCGGACCTCGATGAGCTGCTTCGTCGCGCACAGGAAAAGCTGCGTCAGGTGTTTTCGGGCGGTAACGGCCCGGCCGGTGGCGGTACTGGTGCCGGTGCAGGCGGCGGGCGTGGCCCGGCCTTCCTGATCGTTCTTCTTGTTCTTGGTCTGGTGGCCTATTCGTCCTTCTTCCGCGTCAATGCGAATGAGAAGGGTATCGTGCTGCGCTTCGGCGATCATGTGCGCACGGTAGAGCCGGGGCTTCACCTGAAGTTCCCCTATCCGATCGAGACGGTGCTGACGCCTGCGGTGACGAACATCACCAGCATTGATATCGGCATCCGCGGCTCGGGTGGTGCGCCTGTCACCGTACCTGAGGAAAGTCTGATGCTGACGGGCGACGAAAACATCGTCGATATCAGCTTCTCGGTGCAGTGGCGCATCAAGGCGGAAGAGGCGGCAAACTTCCTCTTTAATGTCGAGAATCCCGAATTTGCGGTGAAGGCTGTGGCCGAAAGCATGATGCGTGAGGCTGTCGGTGCATCACGCATTGACGTGCTGCAGACCACCGGTCGTAACGAAGTGCAGAATACGGTTCGGGAAGGCCTTCAGCGTACGCTTGATGGTTATGGTGCCGGTATCGAGATCACGGAAGTGAAGCTTCAGAAGGTTGATCCGCCGGCACAGGTGCTCGACGCCTTCCGCGACGTGCAGGCCGCGCGTGCCGATCAGGAGCGCGCGCGCAACCAGGCGGAAACCTACGCGAACACTGTCATCCCGCGTGCGCGTGGTGATGCGGCGAAGATCACGCAGGCTGCCGAAGCCTATCGTGAGCAGGTCGTGGCGGAAGCCGAAGGTGACGCGCAGCGTTTCATGGCCATCTACAATGAGTATCGCAAGGCGCAGGCCGTTACCCGGAAGCGCATCTACATTGAAACCATGCAGGAAGTTCTGGGCGACACGAACAAGCTCTTCCTGAACGGCGTGGATGGCGGGCAGGGCATTCTTCCCTATCTGCCGCTCAATGAGTTGAAGCCGGCTCCGGCGTCGGGGGCTGCTTCGAACGCATCTTCTTCCGCCAGCAACCAGAACGCGACGGGAGGCCGCTGATGAACAGGTCAATCGCCATTGGCGTGGGTGCCATCGCCATTGTTGCCGCCGTCATCGTCTATCTTTCGGCCTTTACGGTCAGCATGACGCAGCAGGCAATCGTGCTGCAGTTTGGTGATCCGCGCGTGGTCATCACCAAGCCGGGGCTGCATTGGAAGCTGCCGGTCATTCAGAATGTCGTCTATATCGACAAGCGCATCCTCAACCTGAATGTGCCGCCGGAAGAAATCATTGCGAAGGATCGCAAGCGCCTCGTGGTGGATGCTTTCGCCCGCTACAAGATCGTGGATTCGCTGCGCTTCTATCAGTCTGTTGGTGATCCGCGTAATTCGTCCGACAGGCTG
>NZ_JBATWS010000064.1:0-3604 GCF_049672805.1 Parvibaculum sp. | reverse complement strand
CCCAGGCATTGAAGGGGCTGATGCTCGGGCCGGTCTGGCGAAGGAAGTTCGACAGATAGTCGGTGACGAATTGCTGGTCGGCAAGCACCATGCCGCCGAGACAGCGGCCCTGACCGTCAATATGCTTGGTCGCCGAATAGATGACGACATCGGCACCCAGTTCCATCGGACGTTGCAACACGGGTGTAGCGAACACATTGTCCACAAAAAGCCGCGCGCCCGCCGCATGGGCCACCTCGGCCACGGCGCGCACGTCGATGATCTCGAGCGTCGGGTTGGACGGCGTCTCGAGGAAGAAGGCTTTGGTGTTGGGCCGAACGGCGTTTTTCCACGCATCAATGTCGCGCCCGTCAACCAGCGTGAAGGCGACGCCAAAGCGCGGCAGCAGGTCTTCCACGATGTAGCGGCAGGAGCCGAACAGCGCGCGGGAGGAAACGATGTGGTCGCCCGCACTCAGATAACAGAGCAGGGCAGAGGTGACAGCGGCCATGCCCGTCGCGGTGGCGCGGCCATCTTCCGCCCCTTCCAGCGCGATCATCCGCTCTTCAAACATACGGATGGTGGGGTTTGAAAAGCGGCTATAGACGAAGCCCGGCTCTTCATTCTTGAAGCGGCGCTCGGCTGCCTCCATCGTTTCATAGACATAGCCCGAGGTAAGAAACATCGCCTCGCTTGTCTCGCCAAAAGGCGTGCGGTTCGTGCCGCCGTGAATGGCTTCTGTGCGGGCGCTGAGTTTCCGTCCGTCGCGTGTCGTCTTGCTCATCGGGCTACCCCAAATAAAAAACCCCGACCATGGCGGATCGGGGCTCGCGTCCCGACCTTTTTAGCGAGTTGTTTAACGTGGCCGCAAGCCGGTCGGCTCAAATCACCACGGAATGGCGCGCATTCAATGGCAATCAGATGCCCCCGTCAAGCGCGACAAATAACAAAGTTTTTGCGTGATTAGCGGGGCGCAACACGCAATTCCTTGTAGCGATCGGGGCGTTTCGGGTCTTTCACCGGATGCTCCGTGAGGAGCCTCATATCCGGCCACCGGTCAAGCACGGCCTCTATCGCAAGCCGGGTTTCGAAGCGGACCAGTGCCGCCCCGATGCAGAAATGCGGGCCCGCGCCAAAGGAGAGGAGCGGGGCAGGCATCTTGCGGTGAATGTCGAAACGGTCCGGGTCCGGGAAGACTTCCGGGTCGCGGTTCGCCGCCCCAAGCCCCACCCGCACCGTGTCGCCCGCGCGAATGATCTTGCCGCCAATCTCCGTATCCACCGTGCAGCGCCTGTTGGTGGAAGTGGACTGGAGCGGATGATGAAAGCGCAGCATTTCCTCAAGCGCGGAGTCGATCAGCTTGCGGTCGGCCTTCACCGCCTCCCATTGGGCTGGATGGGTGAGAAGCAGCATGATCCCGCTTGAGATAAGGCGCTCCGTCGTCGTGCCGGCCGCCGTGTAGATCGTGCTGATGGCAGAGGAAAGCTCTTGTTCGGAGAGGCGGTTTCCGTCTTCTTCCGCCTCGATCAGCGCACTGATGAGATCGCCTGTGGGGGCTGCGCGCCGCTCCGCAATGAGCGCGCGGATATAGCGGCCAATCCAGCGCCCGGCCTCAAGCCCCTGCGCCCAGCTTTCTTCCGATTGCTTCGGCGCCATCAGCACCGCTGTTCGTTCGAATGCCTGGCGGAACTGATCCCGGTCGCTTGAGGGGATGCCGATAATCTCGCTCGCCACGATGATCGGAATGTGAAAGGCGAAATCTTCCACAAGGTCGAAGCTCTCGCGCTGGTCCAGCGCATCGACCAGTTCGCGGATCACACCTTCAATGCGCCCCTGCCGCTCCTCGACGCTGCGGCGGGAAAAGGCGCGCTGCACCAGCGCGCGGATGCGCGTGTGGTCGGGCGGGTCCATCTGGTTGAAGGAAGTGGCAAAGGAGCGGCTGAGGCTTTTCTCCGCGCCGGTATTGCCTTCGCTGTCCTTGCGGGCAAGCGGGTTGCTGGTGCCCCAGCCCGCCGCCGCGCTCGAAAAGCGGGCCGGGTCTTTCAGCACCGCCGATACATCGTGATAGCGGGTCAGAAACCAGAAGCCATGCCGCGACCAGTGAACAGGGTCTTCCGCCCGGAGCCGGTTGAGAATGGGCAGCGGGTCGTTTTCAAAGGCATAATCATAGAGGTCAGGCCGAAACGGCTGGGCTTCGCCCGCAGCTTGTGGGGGCATGGCATTCCTCCCGATTGAATTCTGTTTTTCCGGCTTCTGGCCCGCCGCTTTATCGTGTGGTCCGACTTAAGCACAGGATTCCGCTTCCTGAAACCCTGGGGCTTCCCCCCCTCCGCCCGCGGACCTATAACGGGCGGGACGACAGGAGCAGGCAAGAAGCGATGACCAAGGCGGCGGACGATCTTTTCCCCAACCATAATGATGAACCCCGCCGCATGGGGCCGGGCCAGCTTCATATGACGGGCATTCTCCCCTCGCATGGCATTGCCACGCTGATCCGGGAGAAGGAAATCTGGGGCGGTCACGAGATCGACAAGAGCCAGATCCAGCCCGCAAGCCTCGACCTGCGGCTCGGCAACACGGCCTATCGCCTGCGCGCCTCCTTTCTGCCGGGGCCGGAGCGCGGCGTGATGGAGCGGGTCGAAGAGCTGATGCTTCACAAGATCGACCTCACCGACGGGGCGGTGCTGGAAACGGGCTGCGTCTATCTCGTGCCGCTGGTGGAAGCACTGGCGCTATCCGAAAAAACTTCGGCTTCCGCAAATCCGAAAAGCTCGACCGGCCGCCTCGATGTGTTCACGCGGCTCATCACCGATTTCTCGACCGAGTTCGATCAGGTGGTGGCGGGCTATAAGGGCCACCTCTTCCTTGAGATCAGCCCGCGCACTTTCCCCATTCTCGTGCGTCCCGGTTCACGCCTCGCGCAAATCCGGTTCCGGCGCGGCACGCATAGCTGCACCGACGCAGAGATGATGCGCCTTCACGAAGAGCTGCGTCTGGTGGACGGTGAAGCGGATATTGATGGTGGCATCGCGCTCACCGTCAACCTTGCGGCGGACAGCGAGGATGAAATTGTCGGCTACCGCGCGAAGCGCCACTCCGGTGTCATCGATGTGGACAAGGTGAACGCTTACGAAGTGCGCGACTTCTGGGACCCGGTGCATGTGCGCCCCGGCAAGGGACTTATTCTCGACCCGGATGAATTCTACATTCTTGCCTCAGCCGAGTCGCTGCACATCCCGGCAACACATGCTGCCGAGATGGTGCCCTACAATCCGCTGGTAGGTGAGTTCCGCGTCCATTATGCAGGCTTTTTCGATCCCGGTTTCGGCGCGCGCGAGGCGGGCGGGGCGGGCAGCCGCATCGTACTCGAAGTGCGCTCCCATGAAGTCCCCTTCATTCTCGAACATGGCCAGATCATAGGCCGCTTCGTGCTCGAGCGCCTGACAGATCGCCCCGCCGTGCTTTACGGCGCAGGGCTTGGCTCGAACTACCAGCGGCAGGGCCTCAAGCTCTCCAAACATTTCCGGGTCAAATAACCGGCAGCAAAACGGGATTGCGTCATGCGCCTTGCGGGCCGGCTCTGCCTCGCCTTTCTTCTTCTGGTCGCCTGCGACAGCGCGGGCCG
>NZ_JBATWS010000063.1:0-6043 GCF_049672805.1 Parvibaculum sp. | reverse complement strand
GCCGAAGCCATCATGGCGCGTGGCGAACTGGTGCCGGATGATGTCGTGGTCGGCATCATTGCAGAGCGCATCGCGCAGCCGGATGCCTCGAAGGGCTACATTCTCGACGGCTTTCCCCGGAACGTCTCTCAGGCTGAAGCCCTGGACGAGATGCTGAAGGGGAAGGGCACGGAGCTTGATGCGGTGATCGAACTCGTTGTCGATGACAGCATCCTGCTCAGCAGGATTGAAGGGCGCGCGGCAGAAACCGCAGGCGGCGCCCGGGCAGACGACAATGCCGAGGCGCTGGCGAAGCGTCTCAAGGTCTATCACGAGCAGACGGCACCCCTTTCGGAATATTACCGGGGCAAGGGCAAGCTGAAGGCCGTGGACGGCATGAAGGATATGGATGAGGTAACCCGCCAGATCGAGGCGGCCCTCGGAGTTTAGACAGGGAAAGGGTTTTAGCTTAGCCGGTTGACTGGGTAGTAGTAAATTCTATAATCCCGGCCTTCGCGGCGGTACTTTCAGAGAACAACCCGGCTATAGGCCGAAAAACGGCGGATTTCCGCCATTTTCGGATGGTTTCGGTCAGGGTGTTGCTCAAAGTGCCGGGTAAGCGATTCCCGAAGTTTAGGAGAGACACGTGGCTCGTATCGCTGGCGTCAATATCCCGACCAACAAGCGGGTGGTCATCGGCCTGACCTATATTCATGGCATTGGCAGTGCCAAGGCCAAGGAAATCTGCGCTGCGGTTGGCATTCCGGCCGAGCGTCGCGTGAATGAACTGACGGATGCCGAGGTTATCCAGATCCGTGAGACGATCGACCGCGATTACGTCGTGGAAGGTGACCTGCGTCGTGAAGTCGCAATGAACATCAAGCGGTTGATGGATCTCGGCTGCTATCGCGGCCTGCGTCACCGCAGGGGCCTGCCGGTTCGCGGCCAACGCACCCACACCAATGCCCGCACCCGCAAGGGCCCGGCAAAGGCGATTGCCGGCAAGAAGAAGTAACAGGGCCCCGGCTCTTTATTATCCGGGGCGCGCGGGCATCGCGCTTCCCCTTGTGACACGAAGGTTCAGGACGGATGGCGAAGGAAAAGGTTCGCATTAAGCGGAAAGAACGGAAGAATATCTCGTCGGGCGTTGCCCACGTGAATTCCACGTTCAACAACACGATGATCACGATCACGGATGCCCAGGGCAACGCGATCTCGTGGTCCTCGGCTGGCATGATGGGCTTCAAGGGCAGCCGCAAATCGACGCCCTTCGCGGCGCAGATGGCTGCGGAAGATGCCGGCAAGAAGGCTATGGAACATGGCATGCGCACCCTCGAAGTCGAGGTTTGCGGTCCGGGTTCGGGTCGTGAGTCCGCGCTGCGCGCGTTCCAGTCGATCGGCTTCACGGTTACGACGATCCGCGATGTGACGCCGATCCCGCACAACGGCTGCCGCCCGCCCAAACGGCGCCGCGTCTGAGGTGACCCGTATCTGACCGGCAGGCTTTCGGGCATGCCGGTCACGTCTGTTCGCACGATTGAATGGTGGAGCGGACGTTAAAGAGATCAGGTGGCGGATATCTCCCGCCCGGTGCGCTTTATGAGCGCGCCGCAAACGACGGCACGAGGTTTCAAAGTGATCCAGAAAAACTGGGAAGAGCTTATCAAACCGAACAAGCTCGAGATCCATTCCGGCCATGACGCGCAGCGCTTTGCGACGGTTGTTGCAGAGCCGCTTGAGCGTGGCTTTGGTCTGACGCTCGGCAACGCGCTGCGTCGCGTTCTGATGTCGTCTCTGCAGGGTGCGGCTGTGACCGCCGTGCAGATCGATGGCGTGCTGCATGAGTTCTCGTCGATTGCCGGCGTGCGCGAGGATGTGACCGACATCATCCTCAACATCAAGCAGCTTGCGCTGCGCCTTCATGCCGAAGGCCCGAAGCGCATGACGTTGTCGAAGAAGGGCCCGGGCGTTGTCACCGCTGGTGACATTTCGGCGGGCGCGGATATTGAAGTGCTCAACCCGGACCTCGTGCTCTGCACGCTGGACGAGGGCGCTGAAATCCGCATGGAATTCACCGTTGCGCTCGGCAAGGGCTACGTCTCCTCGGACCGGAACCGTCCGGAAGATGCGCCGATCGGCCTTATCCCGGTGGATAGCCTCTACAGCCCTGTGAAGCGCGTTTCCTACAAGGTTGAGAACACCCGCGAGGGCCAGGTTCTCGACTATGACAAGCTGACGCTGCAGGTCGAGACCAATGGCGCCGTGACGCCGGAAGATGCGGTTGCCTATGCTGCGCGCATCCTTCAGGACCAGCTCCAGACCTTCGTGAACTTCGAAGAGCCTGAGCAGAAGCAGGTTGAGGAAAGCCGCCCGGAGCTCGAGTTCAATGCGGCGCTGCTCAAGAAGGTGGACGAGCTGGAGCTTTCCGTCCGTTCCGCCAACTGCCTCAAGAACGACAATATCGTTTATATCGGCGACCTCATTCAGAAGACGGAGAGCGAAATGCTCCGTACTCCGAACTTCGGTCGCAAGTCGCTGAACGAGATCAAGGAAGTGCTCGCACAGATGGGCCTTCATCTGGGTATGGAAGTCCCGAACTGGCCGCCGGAGAATATCGAAGAGCTGGCGAAGCGGTACGAAGACCAGTACTGAAGCATTTGAGTAAACAACGCCGCGTCCTGAAGACGCCGCTTCTAATGAGGAGAAGGGCCCATGCGCCACGGAAAAGCCGGTCGCAAGCTCAATCGCACCGCAAGCCATCGCAAGGCCATGCTCGCCAATATGGCGGTCGCGCTCATCAAGCATGAGCAGATCGTGACCACACTGCCCAAGGCGAAAGAGCTTCGTCCCTATGTGGAAAAGCTCGTCACGCTCGGCAAGCGGGGTGATCTTCACGCTCGCCGTCAGGCCTATGCCGCTCTGCCGGAAAAGGCTTGGGCTGCAAAGCTGTTCGACGTGCTCGGCCCGCGCTATCAGGAACGCCCGGGCGGTTACACCCGCGTGCTGAAGGCGGGCTTCCGCCACGGTGACAGCGCGCCGATGGCCGTGATCGAATTCGTTGATCGCGACGAGAGCGCGAAGGGCCAGGATTCCGGCCCCGTCTTTACGGACGAGGGCGACGAGGACTGATCGCGCAAGCGCATCGTCTCAATGTTCAGGGCGGCATCTTCGGGTGCCGCCCTTTTCTTTTCCGGAAACTCTCATGACAAACTCGTAAGCCTATTGGGTCTTGTCAGGGGAGGGGAGGCTCACCAAACTTCAGCATGCGGCTGGTTTGTTCGGGGCTTTGAGGTCATGCCCGTCCTTCATCGAGGGGACGCGCAGTATGGTGGTGGAAATGCTTTCGGATTCTTCCTGGGCGGGGGCGCTGGGTATGGCGCTTGCCGCGATTTTCCTCTCGGCAGTCATCTTCCTTTTCCCGTGGAGCGCCCATGCGCAGGCCGATCGGCAGGTTCCGACCAGCAGGCAGCAGGTAGAACTTTCCTATGCACCCGTTGTGAAGCGCGTCGCGCCTGCCGTGGTGAATGTCTATACGAAGCGTGTCGTGCAGGAGCAGGCGCGCTCGCCCTTCATGAACGACCCGTTCTTTCAGCAGTTTTTTGGCAACCGGTTCAGCTTCGGTGTGCCGCGCGAGCGTGTGCAGCAGTCGCTTGGTTCCGGCGTGATTGTCGATCCCTCGGGCCTCGTCGTCACCAACCATCATGTCGTGCGGGACGGCCAGCAGTTCACGGTCGCGCTTTCCGACAGGCGGGAGTTTGAAGCGGATCTCGTACTTGCCGATGAGCGCACCGACCTTGCCATTTTGCGCATCGATACGGGCCGCGAGAAGCTGCCCTATCTGACCTTCAAGGATTCCGACACGGTAGAAGTGGGCGACCTGGTGCTTGCCATCGGCAACCCGTTCGGCGTCGGCCAGACGGTTACATCCGGCATTGTCTCGGCGCTTGCCCGCACGCATGTCGGCGTGTCCGACTACCAGTTTTTCATTCAGACGGATGCCGCGATCAATCCCGGCAATTCGGGTGGTGCGCTGGTGACGATGGATGGTCGTCTCATCGGCATCAACAGCGCCATCTATTCGCAGACGGGTGGCAGCATCGGCATTGGCTTTGCCATTCCTTCCAACATGGTGCAGAGCGTCGTTGCTTCGGCGCGCGACGGCGGCCATGTGAAGCGCCCGTGGTTTGGTGCGGCGCTGCAGGCGGTTGATGCCGACCTTGCGCAGTCGCTCGGGCTTGATCGGCCGGGAGGCAGCGTGATCCGCGACCTCTATCCCGGAAGCCCTGCGGACCGGGCAGGGCTGAAGGTGGGAGATGTCATCCGCGCGGTTGACGGGTTTGATGTGGAAGACCCGCAGGCCGTCCGCTATCGCTTTGCGACCAAGGGATTGGGCGGGCAGGCCAGGATCACCTATCTGCGCGACGGGAAGGCGCGCGAAACCTCGGTCGCGCTCATTGCGCCGCCCGAAGACCCGCCCGCCGAAGAGACGACCATCGGTGGCCGCAACCCCTTTGCCGGGGCGAGCGTCGCAAATCTCTCGCCTGCCATCGCCGACAAGCTCGGCCTCGATATTCTGAGCGAGCGCGGAGTCGTCGTCACCCAGATCGAACCTCGCTCCGCCGCAAGCCAGATACAGTTTCAGCGCGGCGACATCATCGTCGAGGTTGAGGGTCAGAAGGTTGAACGGGTGCGCGATCTGATAAGGGTCACTTCCGGCACAAGGCCGCAATGGCGCTTTTCTGTGAAGCGGGGCGACCGCGTTTTCTCGGCAACCGTGGGCGGCTAGCGAGCCTCAAAATGACAATGGCCCGGTCGAAGCCGGGCCATGAATGCTTTGCGTGAAGGCGGGGAGGGGATCAGGAGCTTTCCTGCTCGCCCATCTGCGACTGGAGATAATTTTCCAGACCGACCGTCTTCACCAGCGCAAGCTGGGTTTCGAGGAAGTCGATATGCTCTTCCTCGTCTTCCAGAATGTCCTCGAAGAGTTCGCGGCTGACGTAATCCCGGGCTTCTTCGCAATAGGCGACCGCCTCCTTGTAGAAGGCGTGGCCCGCATATTCGAGCTTCAGGTCACATTCGAGGCATTCCACCGGCGTTTCACCTATTAGCAGCTTGTCCAGATCCTGCAGATTGGGCAGGCCTTCAAGGAAGAGCACGCGCTCGATCAGCTTGTCGGCATGTTTCATCTCGTCGATCGACTCGTGATACTCGACATCCGCCAGCTTCTTCAGCCCCCAGTTCTTGAACATCCGGGCATGGAGGAAATACTGGTTGATGGCCGTTAGCTCCATCCTCAGGGCCTTGTTCAGATATTCGATAACCTTGGGATCGCCGCGCATGATTGACCTCTTTCCACCGATTCTTGTGGAGAGAGTAGGCCCTGGATCGTGAAAGATCAAATCCCGATCCTGAAAAACCTAATAAAATCAATTAGTTGATAATGATTTTGAGAGTATTTCTCGAAAGCGCTCAGTCAGCAGCGGTAGCGAGCGCGGCTGCAACAGCGTTCTGGTTGCGGGTTTCGTCGATCATGTCGGCGATAGAGGGCAGGCAGCGACCGCATTGGGGCTTCGTGCCCATGGCGCGGTGCGCGGCAAGCGGCGTGTTGATATGGGGGCCCTGCGCCAGTGCCTCGCGAACCGAGCGGCAATTCTTGGCATTACATACGCAAACGATCATCTGACGCCTGTATCTGCTGGACAATCCGCCCATTCCGCCTGTCCCGACGGTGTGAGCAGAACATGCCATAAGTTGCAAATGGTTTGCAATAGCTTTGTTACTGACAATCGCTTGCAATAATGTCGCATGGCCCCCACTTCGTGCCGGATTGCTGATGGGCGCGCGGAAAACATGCTAAACAGCCGCAATGAGCAGTCTTTTCGAAGCAGCAGGAATGGATGAGGGGGCGCCACGCCCGCTGGCAGACCGGCTGCGGCCGGTAAAGCTGGAAGATGTGGTGGGGCAGGATCATTTGCTCGGCCCCGGCGCTCCGCTCGGGCGCATGATAGCGGCCGGGCACCTCTCGTCGATCATCCTGTGGGGGCCGCCCGGCACCGGCAAGACG
>NZ_JBATWS010000062.1:0-4985 GCF_049672805.1 Parvibaculum sp. | reverse complement strand
GGCAATTCAGATTCCGAAAGGAAGCACCGGTGCGCGCGTGATTGTTCGCCTGATGCGGGAGAACAAGTTTGTCGCCATGCTGACGGACCAGAAGATGAATGACGGGCTTCCTGCCCGCTTCTTCGGTTTGCCCGCGATGACGCCGAATGCGCCTGCCGGTCTGGCGGTGCGATACAATATTCCTGTCGTGCCAGCCTGGATCGAGCGGCTGGAAGGTGTCCATTTCCGTGTCGTTGTTTACGACCCGATTGTCGCGCGGCCGGGCGCTGATCCGGTGGAAGAAGTGCAGCGCATCACGCAGGAGCTAAATGATTTCCTCGAGGCGCGCATTCGTGAGCGGCCGGAACAATGGCTCTGGCTGCATGACCGCTGGACGGCCCCTCGGCGGCGGAGACGCAGATGGACTCAGACCGAGGAGTAGGCCGGCCTCAGTTTCTGCCGGACGGTTTGCCCTGCGGCATCGGCCCGACAAGCCGCTCCGGGTCCAGCCAGGCGCCGCGCCAGTAAAGCCCCCAATGGAGATGCGGGCCGGTTGCGCGCCCTGTTGCGCCGACAGCGCCCAGAACATCACCCTGCTGCACGCGGTCGCCTGCTTTCACATCGATCCGGCTCATATGCATCATCAGGCTGGTCACGCCCTGTCCGTGATCCAGAAAAACGAGACCGCCTTCAAAATACATATCCATATCGGCAAGCGTGACCACGCCACTTGCGGGCGCGATGATCTCCGTTCCCGTTGGCGCGGCAACATCGACGCCATAATGAGGGCGGCGCGGCTCGCCATTGTAGTAGCGCTGTGATCCGAAGACGCCGGAGATCGGGCCTGTGACGGGCCAGATGAAATTCTCGCGAAACCAGCTTCCTTCCGCGCGCTTCTCCCGCGCTTCATTTTTAAGCTTTGTGCTGCGCGCAATGGCAGCGGCTGCTTCCGGCGGAGGCGTTACGAATTTTTGCGGCACGCCTTCGACGCGCTGGATCTTCCAGTCGCGCGGGGCAATATCAAGCAGGCGTTCTACCGATGACCCATCAGGATAGCGTAGTGTAAGCCGCGCCTGCCTGCCGTGATCGCGGTCGAAGCCGAAGGCAAAATTGCCTTCCGCATCCATGTCGAGCTTCAAGCCGTCGAGCATGGCTTCTGCACCCGGCACTGCCTTGCCAATGACGAGGCCGCCTTGCTCCATCCGCCCCTGAAGCTCAAGCGGTGGTTCTGCCGCCCATGCGGTACCGACCAGCAACAGCGTGGCAGCAAGAAGGGCGAGTTTCTTCATTTCGCGCCCTTGAGAATTTCCATCATCCGCTTCAGCGAAGCGTCGGGGCTTGCATAAGCCTCCTGCCGATCGACATTCCAGTAGCGCAATTCATCGAGCGGAATCTGCACGCCCGTTACAGCGCAGGTGACATGCGTGCCGGGTTTCACGACGTGAAACTCCCCGTCACCATATACGAGTTCCGCTTCGCCGCTGCCGGGTCGGTCAATCCTGTTCATACATCATCCTCATTTTTCGGCACTCTAGCGCGCGGGCGAAGATCGCGCAAAATCCGGGTTCAAAGCAGCGTCCCCTGCGCGCCGCCGGATTTTTTCTCGGGCACCTTTTTGGGTGAAGGGGCAGGACTGCCGCCCGCCACAACAACGCCGAGCCTGTCGCTGGCGAACTCGATCTCGAGGACGGCACCGGGCTTTTGCCCTGTGCCCGCATGAACCGGCTTGCCAGAGGCATCGCGCACCACGGCAAAGCCGCGCTTCAGTACGCCATGATAGGAGTAACTTTCGAGAAGCTTTGCCGCCCCGTCGAGCCGCCGCCCGGCATCGGAAAGAGCGCGCCTTTCCGCGCGGCCAAGGCGCTCCATCCATTGCGGCAGGGCTTTTTTCTCGGTAGCGATGCGAAGGCGAAGCGGTTGCGGCGAGAGGCGCGCTTCCACACGCTGAAGCTGTGCCTGTTTCACTTCCGTTGCGCGGATGAGCGCGCGGGAGAGGCGTTCTGCGGCATTGTCGAAACGCTGACGCGGCAAAGCGACGATGTCTTGCAGACGCGGCAGCCCGCGCGCGAGGCCGCGGAGCTGAGTGCGCGCGGCTTCAAGCAGCCGCGCCTCGGCGCGCATCAACCGCGTCGTGCGATCTCGCATATCCGCCATGAGTTCCGCGCGCACGGGCACTGCCATTTCAGCAGCTGCTGTGGGTGTCGGCGCGCGGCGATCAGATGCGAAGTCGATCAAGGTCGTGTCCGTCTCATGCCCCACGGCGGAGATGAGCGGGATCGTGCTTTCTGCGGCAGCACGCACGACGATTTCCTCATTGAAGGACCAGAGGTCTTCAATGGAACCGCCGCCGCGCGCAACGATCAGTACATCGGGGCGCGGAAAGACACCGCCCTCGCCCATCGCGTTGAAGCCGCGAATAGCGGCGGCCACTTCTGCCGCGCTCGTCTCGCCCTGCACGCGCACAGGCCAGACGATAACATGGCGCGGGAAGCGGTCTTCAAGGCGGTGAAGAATATCGCGGATGACCGCGCCTGTGGGGCTTGTCACTACGCCGATTACGCGCGGCAGGAAGGGAAGCGGGCGCTTGCGTTCCTCTGCGAAGAGGCCTTCGGCGGCAAGCTTCTTCCGCCGCTCCTCCAGCAACGCCATCAGCGCGCCGACGCCTGCCGGCTCCAGATGCTCGATCACGATCTGATATTTGGAACTGCCGGGAAAGGTGGTGAGCTTGCCGGTTGCTATCACCTCCATGCCCTCTTCGGGCTTGAAGCGGAGCTTCTGGAACGCGCCACGCCAGATGACGGCATCAATGCGGGCCTTGTCGTCCTTCAGGCCGAAATAGCAATGGCCGGAAGAGTGAGGCCCGCGATATCCCGTAATCTCGCCCCGTACGCGGACATGACCGAAGGTTTCCTCCACGGTGCGCTTCAACGCGAAGGAAATCTCGCTCACCGAGAATTCATGAGCATTGTTTGCGGCGGTATCCGGAGGGGTCATCTCACTCTTGTGCTTCGATAGGGGTGGCTGCGGTTATTTGCCGGAGCGGGCCCCCATGTTACAAGGGGGCCCTTCGCGCCCCAACCCTTTCCGGGCGGGCCGCGCAAGCCATTTCCAGGGGATGTACCCATGAATATTCTCGTCATCGGCTCTGGCGGCCGGGAACATGCCCTTTGCTGGGCCATCGCGCAAAGCCCGCTTTGCAGCAAGCTTTATTGTGCACCCGGAAATGGTGGAATTGCACAGGTGGCGGAATGCGTGCCGCTTGCCGCGGTGGATTGTGACGCCATCATCGCCTTTATCCGCGAGAAGAAGGTGGATTTCGTGGTGGTCGGGCCGGAAGACCCGCTGGTGCAGGGTCTGGTGGACCGGCTTGATGCCGAAGGCATTGTAAGCTTCGGCCCTTCCGCCGCTGCGGCACAGCTTGAAGGCTCCAAGGGCTTCACGAAGGATCTCTGCGCGGAATATGGCATTCCCACCGCTGCCTATGGCCGCTTCGACAAGGCGGAGGCCGCCAAAGCCTTCATCGCTGAAAAAGGCGCGCCCATTGTCGTGAAGGCTGACGGGCTTGCGGCTGGCAAGGGCGTCATCATCGCCGCGACGGTGGATGAGGCAAATGCTGCGATTGACGACATACTCGGCGGTCGCTTTGGCGCAGCCGGTGCAGAAGTCGTGGTGGAAGAATTTCTCGAAGGCGAAGAAGCGAGTTTCTTTGCGCTTTGCGATGGCACGCATGTGCTGCCCCTCGCCACCGCACAGGACCACAAGCGTGTCTTTGACAATGATGTGGGGCCGAACACGGGCGGCATGGGCGCCTATTCGCCCGCGCCTGTGATGACAGCCGTCCTCAATGAGCGCGTGTTGCACGAGATCGTGGAGCCTACCGTGCGCGCGATGCGCGAACGCGGCACCCCGTTCAAGGGCGTGCTTTATGCCGGGCTGATGATCACCGCGGATGGGCCGAAGCTCATCGAATATAACGCGCGCTTTGGTGATCCGGAGACGCAGGTGCTGATGATGCGGCTTGATTGCGATGTGCTGCCGCTTCTGAAGGCAAGCCATGATGGCACGCTCGACAAGGCCGAAGTCCGCTGGAAGGACGAGGTGGCGCTCACCGTGGTCATGGCCGCCGAGGGTTATCCGGGCGACTACAAGAAGAACACGGAAATTCGTCGCCTTGCTGAAGCTGGCGCAGAAGACGGTGTCCAGATTTTCCACGCCGGAACGAAAGCGGAAGGCGGGCGCGTTCTCTCCACAGGCGGGCGCGTCCTCAATGTGACGGCAACCGGCAAGACAACGGCGGATGCGCAGGCGCGCGCCTACCGCGCTGTTGACAAGATTGACTGGCCGGAAGGCTTCTGCCGCCGCGACATTGGCTACCGCGCCATTGCCCGCGAAAAGCAGACCGCCTGACAGAATCAATTAAGACGAAACGGGGAGTGAAAAACAATGAGCCAGGAACCGAGCCGTCAGGAGCAATTCTCCGGCACCAAAGAAGTCGCCGAGAGCCACAAGTTCGATGAGAAGCGCCTTGAGCAATATATGCAGGCGCATGTGGAAGGCTTCGAAGGGCCGCTCACCGTGTCGCAGTTCAAGGGCGGGCAGTCGAACCCGACCTATCAGCTCTCCACGCCGAAGCAGAAATATGTGCTGCGCCGCAAGCCGCCGGGGAAGCTTCTTCCCTCCGCGCATGCCGTTGACCGCGAATACAGGGTCATCACCGCGCTATACGCGACGGGCTTTCCTGCCCCGCGCACTTTCTGTCTCTGCGAAGATGAAAACGTTATCGGCACCATGTTCTACATCATGGAAATGGTCGATGGCCGCGTGCTCTGGGAACCGCTCCTTCCCTCTCAGGACAAGGAAACGCGCTGGAAGATTTACGACTCGCTGAACGAAACCATGGCGCGCCTGCACATGGTGGATTACGAGAAGGCAGGGCTCGGCGATTTCGGCAAGCCCGGCAATTATTTTGCACGGCAGATCTCTCGCTGGACGAAGCAGTATCTTGC
>NZ_JBATWS010000061.1:0-6109 GCF_049672805.1 Parvibaculum sp. | reverse complement strand
GCGTCTCGTCATACCATTTGAGAAAGCTTTCGGGCTTCTGCGACCCATAGAAGGTGCCGTTGATCTCGATGCTGCCAAGCTTCGAACTTGCATATTCAAGCTCGCGCTTCTGTGCCAGACCTTCCGGATAAAAGCTGCCGCGCCATTCGGGGAAAACCCACCCGCCAATACCGACACGGATCGCTGCTCTTGCCATGCGGGTGCCTCCCTCTGAACGCCTCCAGGGCGGGAGTGACTCTAGAAAGCCCTTTCCTCTCCCACAAGCAGACTTTCAAATTCGCGCGCGATCATGAAGCGATATTCCGTCATCAGACGGTCGCCCTCCTTGCGGTCCACTGCAATCGCAAGGCGCACCGCGGCCCCTGAAAGCTGCATCAGCAGAAAGGATGCAGCCTTCAGCCGCGCATGATTATGCTTCGGCACGATCGGCTTCATGGCATCGAAGAAAAGCCCGGCATTGACGCGGCTATCCTCAATGTCGAGCTCCTGAAGCGCCTTGTCGGACTGCGTGGCCGACCAGATGTCACGCGTCACAGGCTCCGTGAGGAAGAGCTGGTAATAGCCCACAAGCGCCTGATCGATCCGCGTGAGCGCTTCTTTCGGGTCATCGAGCCCCTCAATGGTTCGCCGCAGCATTTCCCGCACTCGCTCCATCACGCGGATCGCAAGGAGCCTGAGGATCGCCGCCTTGTCCGGGAAATATTGATAGAGCGAGCCGATGGGCACGCCTGCCCGTTCTGCAAGCTCCGTCATCCGCATGGCGTCGCTTCCCGTCTCGGCAATCATTTCGGTGGCGACGGACAAAAGCCGCTCCACACGCTCGCGGGCGCGCGCCTGTGTCGGCTGGCGACGGAGGATTTTCGGGCTGCTCATGGGCCTACTTAACCACTTTTCTCTTGCGCCGGAAATTATGAGGGTTTATCACTTTTTACAAATATGAATAATACTCATTTTTTAGGGGGCGTTATGGGGGAGATCGGGCGCGTTTGCGTGGTAGGCGGGGGACCGGCGGGCCTGAGCCTCGCCCGCACTTTTCTGCGGCACAAGATTCCGTTCGATGTTTACGAGCGGCACAGCGATGTGGGCGGGCTATGGGACCAGAGCAACCCTGGCTCGCCGGTCTATGACTCAGCGCATTTCATCTCTTCGAAAACGCAGTCGCATTATCACGACTTTCCCATGCCGGAGGATTACCCGGACTATCCTTCCAACCGGCAGATCCACCTCTATATGCAGAGCTTCGCGGATGCGTACGGGCTGCGCGACCATATCCGCTTCAATGTATCGGTAGAGAAAGCGGAATTGCAGCCTGACCAGACATGGCGGGTGACGCTTTCAACCGGCGAAACGAAAGACTATGCGGCGCTTGTCTGTGCGAATGGAACGAACTGGCATCCGGTCATGCCGGATTATCCCGGCACTTTCATGGGCGAGATGCGCCATGCCGTCTCCTACCGCTCGCCTGATGAATTCAAACGCAAGCGTGTGCTTATCATCGGCGCGGGAAATTCCGGTTGCGATATTGCCTGCGATGCAGCGCGCTCGGCGGAGGCCGCTTTCATCAGCATGAGGCGGGGATACCACTTCCTGCCGAAACATATTTTCGGCGTCCCGGCCGATGTATTCGCACATGGGGGACCGAAACTTCCCATGTGGCTCACGCAGCGCGTTTTTGGTGTGGTCCTGCGCATTCTGAATGGTGATCTCACAAGGCTTGGTTTGCAGAAGCCGGATCACCGCATTTTCGAGACGCATCCGATCCTCAATACGCAGCTTCTGCATCACCTTTCGCATGGCGACATCAAGGCGAAACGTGATGTGGCGCGCTTTGAAGGCAAGACGGTTCATTTCGTCGATGGCACGTCCGAGGAAATCGATCTCGTTCTTTGCGCAACCGGATATGAATGGAAAGTGCCTTATCTCGACCCCGCCCTTCTCGCCTGGAAGAAGGGGCGGCCTGATCTCTACATGAACCTCTTCAGCCGCGAGCATCCGACGCTTTATGCGCTGGGATTCATGGAGACGAATGGCGGCGCCTACAAACTCTTTGACGAAATGGCCGATCTGATTGCCCGCACCATACTTGCCCGCGCGAAGGGCGGTGCTGATGCACAGGCACTCAACACACTCATTGCGACAGACAGACCGGACCTGAGCGGCGGTATCAAGTTTGTCGGCTCTGCGCGGCACGCCACCTATGTGGAGATTGATGCCTATCGCAAGCAGATGACACGCCTTCGCAAGCGCCTTCGCTGGGCTGATCTTGCCGATGGATGCTTCGATGCATTGCGCATTACGCGGGACAGGAAGGCCGCATGAAGGCGCTGGTAACAGGGGCCGCGGGCGGCATCGGGCAGGTGCTTTGCGAAAAGCTCGACCGGCGCGGCTATCAGCTCATTCTTGTTGATCGCGAGCGCACATCGCTGAACGCGATTTCTGCAACGCTTTCCCGCCCGGCGGAAATCATCGCTTGCGATCTTGCGAGCCGTGAAGAGGTGGAGAGGCTTTGCGAGACGATAGTCACGAACCATGCCGATCTTGATGTTCTCATCAATAATGCAGGCATAGTGCGGCCCGGTGCGGTGGCAGATATTCCCTTTTCCGATATCGCTCTCCAGCTTGAGGTGAACATGAATGCGCCGATACGGCTCATCCATGCTGTCGCGCCGCTGATGATTGCGCGGGGACGCGGTGCGCTCGTCACGACCGTTTCTCTCGGCGGCATCATCGCGCTCAAGGAGAGCGCAGCCTATGCGGCATCGAAATTCGGGCTGCGCGGCTTTCTTTCAAGTCTCCATCAGGAGCTTGCTCCACGGGGCGTCAAGGTATCAGGCATCTATCCCGCTGCCGTGGATACGCCGATGCTGCATTACGAAGCAACGCATGGCGGCTCGGTGCTCAATTTCATCGACAAGGTGATGAGCGCGGAAGATGTCGCCGATGCGCTGCTCGGGGGCATGGATACGGGCAAACTCGAAATCTATGTGCCCTATAGCGCAAGTCTTTCCTCCCGCTTCTTCGCAGCCTTCCCCTGGATGATCCGGCCAATTCTGCCGATCATGGAAAGACTGGGCGAGGCAGGACGGAAGAAGTTTGTCGCGCGGAAGGGGCTTTCGTAACTCGCGTCATTGCGAGCGGAGCGAAGCATCCCAAAATCACATCCTCTGCGCCTGCAGCTCTGACTTGCTTCGTCGCGCATGCGCTTTTCGCAAGGACGTTCAGGAGAGATGTAACGACAGCCCCTGCCAGATGAGCAGCGCGCCCAGGACGAAGAGAATATTGCGGCTCCAGTTTCGGAACTGGCCATCACTCATGCTGTCCAGCACCATCTTGCCGACCGTTGTGCCGAGCATGGCAAGCGGCACCACCATCAGATAAATCCACCGCGGCAAATCCGCTGACGGGAGGAGATGCGCTGCCAGAACACCAAAATAGAGAAGTTTGGTCAGGTGCTGAAGCGTCTGCGTCACGGCCTTGGTTGCGACGATCTGATGGCGTGTCAGCGGACTGCGCACAAAAAACACATCAAGGATAGGCCCGGCCACGCCCGCCGTCAGCGTGAGCGCCGTCACCACAAATCCGCAAAGAGGCGAGATGAAAGGCCGGGTGATATCAAGCCCCCAGCTTTTCGGGATGGCGAAGGCGACAAAGGGAATGGCGCCCAGCACGAGCAGCACCGTTGCCTTGTCGGGCACGAAGCTCACCGACATGAACAGCGCGAGGGCGACGACAGCGCCCATCATGTTCGTTACGACGAGCGGCCAGACAATATCCCGCCAGTTGATGACGGCGCGATAGCCATTCGACACAGCCTGCGTTGCGCCATGCAGCATCATCGCCGCGCCGACCGAAAAGGCGAAGGTGAGGAACGCCATGAGGATCATGCCGCCCGCCATGCCGAAAATGCCGGAAATTGTCGCCGTCACCAGAACCACAAGGGCTGTGATGGCGGCGAGCATGGGCGTCATGGTGTCAGCCCTTCACGTTCAGCTTTTGCAGAAGCCGCTCGCGCAGCGGGTTGCGCGCCTCGAACACATAGTCGGCGCGTGAGGCCGTCACCGTATCGCGGCCATTGGCATAGAGATAGGCCACGAGATCGTAGAGATGCGCTTCCGGGCAATGCGCGATGCGCACAGGGCCGCCCGCCCCGTTGCCGAAAGGCAGGGTGACGCCGAAGCGATTGGCAATCTCGCCGATCAATGCAGCATCGCCCTCGCTGCTCGCAAAGCGCACCTCGACCGTCTTTGCCGCGCGGGCCTGCGCGGAACTGCGGTCGAGAATCTCGCCGACGGCGGCAAGTGCCTTCCCGCTCCATTCCGCCCGCAGGCTCGCCACAAGGTTCGCCTGGCTTTTCAGAATGGTGCCGTCATCCAGTATCTTGAGATTGTTTGCGGCGAGCGTTGCGCCCGTGGAGGTAATGTCCACGATCACTTCCGCCGTACCGGCAGCAGGCGCGCCTTCGGTCGCGCCGAGGCTTTCGACGATGCGATAGCCCGTCAGCCCGTGCTCCGCGAAGAAGCGCCGCGTCAGGTTGAAATATTTCGTCGCAACACGAAGCCGCCGCCCGCGCTTGGTGTGGAAGGCGAGCGCCACATCATCGAGATCGGCCATGGTGGAGACATCGATCCAGCTTTGCGGTACGGCAACGACCACATCCGCATGACCGAAGCCGAGCGGCAGCAGCAGATCAACATCCCGCTCCGGCGCGGCAAGCTTTTCGCGAATGAGATCCTCGCCCGTCACGCCGAGATGGATCTGGCCTTGCTCGAGCTGACCGGCGATTTCGGAGGCTGAGAGAAAGGCAATCTCGACATTGGCAATGCCATCGAGACGGCCCGTATAGCCGCGCCCGCCATCCTGCCGCACCTTGAGGCCTGCGCGCGCGAAGAAGGCATTGGCATTTTCCTGAAGCCTGCCCTTCGAAGGAAGGCCGATCACGAGTTTGTCGCTCATTGGCCCCTCTCCTTCGCAACGGCTGCGAGCAGTCGCTCAATGCCGACCGCGCAGCCAACAGCAGGCACCTGCGTCTCTGCGCCAAGTGCGGCAAGCAAGCCATCATAGCGGCCACCGCCACAGATCATGGCGTCAGCACCGAGCGCATTCACCCGGAACTCGAAAACGAAGCCCGTGTAATAGGCCATGTTGCGGCCGAAGCCCGTGGCAAAATGCGCGCGGGAGAGATCGACACCGGCCTTTGCCGCCAGCGCCATGCGCCGCTCGAAACGCGCAATCGCACCGGCAAGTGAGATGCCAGCGCCGGAGGCAAGCGCCTTGATGCGTGCAATGCTTTCTTCCGGCGTGCCGGAGACGGCGAGGAAATCCGCGATCAGCTTCACAGCCGCTGCGGGCACGGAGGAGGAGGCAAGCTCTGCCTGCTCCAGCAGCCTTTCTGCCACTTCCTCGACGGTGCGGCCACCCACAGGCGCGATGCCTGCGAGTTTCAGCACGTCTTCGATCACGTCTTTCGCCTGTGCTTCATCAAGCCCGCCAAGCGCGGAGATCAGCGCCTGTTTGTCGCCCGCTTCTGCCGTGCCGTCGCCCGCGGCAAGGCGGTCGAGCAATTCGCGGAAATAGTCGGGACGCCAGAAGTGACGCTTCAGACGGGCGCGCCAGCCGGGCGGCAGATCGAGCGCGTCGATCAGCGCATCGAAAAGGGCGAGATCGCCCATCTCGATGTCATAGGATTTGAGGCCCGCATCGGCGACGGCGCGGGCGGCAAGTGCCATGACTTCGGCATCCGCTTCTTCCGCATCGGCACTGCCGAGACATTCGAGACCCGCCTGCGTGAATTCCCGCAGCTTGGTCGAGCCGCGCGGCTGGTAGCGATAGACGGGGCCGACCGAGCAGAGCTTTTTCTCCCCGCCGCCCGCTTCCAGATAGAGGCGGCATACGGGGATCGTCAGTTCCGGGCGCAGGCAAAGCTCGTCGCCTGCAGGGTCGGTGAAGACATACATGCGGCGGCGAATATCCTCGCCGGACATATCGAGAAAAATTTCGGCAGGCTGCAGCGCGGGCGCGGAAACGGGGGCATAGCCCGCCTTCTCGAAGCCGCCGCGCACCGAGGCCGCGAGCGCCTCGCGGGCGCGCAGCCTTTCGCCTTCCAGTGCTG
>NZ_JBATWS010000060.1:0-8268 GCF_049672805.1 Parvibaculum sp. | reverse complement strand
ATTTTTCCGATGGCGACCGCCTCGCCGCCATCGCCCGTTTCGAGGCAGCACACAGGGCGCAATTCGGCTTCAGTTTCGAGAACAAGAGTGTTGTCGTTGAAGCGATGGAACTCATCGCATCAAGCCGCGCCGACGCCCCCAGCGCGGAAGCACAGGACACCACTCCTGCCTCCACACCGGAAACGGATGATCGCCGCAATGTCTGTTTCGGCGGCGTGTGGCGCGAAACGGCAATCTTCCGCCGCGCCTCGCTTGCACCGGGGCACCACATGGACGGACCCGCACTCATCATCGAGGATAACCAGACGATTGTAGTTGAACCCGGCTGGACGGCGGAAGTGACGCCTCTCAACCATATCGTTCTCACACGGACAACGCCCCTGCCCGCCCGGACTTCAATTGGCACAGGCGCGGACCCGGTGATGCTCGAGATCTTCAACAATCGCTTCATGTCGATTGCCGAGCAGATGGGTGCGACGCTTCAGAACACGGCTTCCTCCGTCAACATCAAGGAACGGCTCGATTTTTCCTGCGCAATTTTCGACCGCGATGGCGGGCTTGTCTCCAATGCGCCGCACATGCCCGTTCATCTCGGCTCGATGGGTGCAAGCGTGCGCGCCGTGATCGACCAGAACCCCGACATGCGCCCCGGCGATGTCTATGTGCTGAACGCGCCCTATAATGGCGGCACCCACCTGCCGGATGTGACAGTTGTCGCTCCCGTCTATGACGAAACAGGCACAGAGCGCCTTTTCTATACGGCAGCGCGCGGGCACCACGCAGATATTGGCGGCATCTCGCCCGGCTCTATGCCCGCCCATTCGCATAATGTCGAAGAAGAAGGCGTGCTCATCGACAATTTCCGCATTGTCGAACAGGGGCGTTTTCGTGAGGCGGAGATGCGCGACCTTCTGACCCGCGCGAAATATCCCTCGCGCAACCCCGACCAGAATCTTGCCGATCTGCGCGCGCAAATTGCCGCTTGCGAAAAAGGCGCGCAGGAGCTTCGCCGCATGATGGCAGAGTTCGGCCTTGATGTTGTCGAAGCCTATATGCGCCATGTGCAGGACAACGCCGAAGAGAATGTCCGTCGCGTGATCGGTCGGCTGAAGGACGCACGCTTTGAACAGCCTATGGATGATGGCTCGAAAATCTGCGTCGAGGTGAAGGTGGACCGCGAAGCACGCACGGCGCGGATCGATTTCTCAGGCACAAGCCCCGCACTTGAAAGCAATCTCAACGCTCCTTCCGCTGTGACGCGTGCTGCCGTTCTTTATGTTCTTCGCTGCATGGTGGAGGACGACATTCCTCTCAATGAGGGCTGCCTCAAGCCCATCGACATCATCATCCCCGAAGGCTCCATGCTCGCGCCGAAATATCCCGCCGCCGTTGTCGGAGGAAATGTCGAGACGAGCCAGGCCGTGACGGATGCCCTCTTTGCCGCTTTCGGCGCAATGGCGGCAGCACAGGGTACGATGAACAATCTCACCTTCGGCAATGAACGCTACCAATATTACGAAACCATCGCAGGTGGCTCCGGCGCAGGTCTCGATTTTGACGGTGCAGACGCCGTGCAGACCCATATGACCAATTCGCGCCTCACCGATCCCGAAATACTCGAATGGCGCTTTCCCGTTCTGCTTGAAGAATTCTCGATACGGAAGGGATCAGGGGGAACAGGGCGACGAAAGGGGGGCGATGGCGCCATCCGCGCGATCCGCTTTCGCGAGAAGATGGGCCTCTCGATCCTGTCAACGCATCGCATTGTCCCGCCCTTCGGCCTTGCAGGTGGTGGCGATGCGGCACTGGGCGAGAACGAAATCCGCCGCGCTGACGGCACCATCGAAACGCTCGGCGGTTCCGCTACGGCAGAGATGGCGCCCGGCGACACCATCATCATCAGAACACCAGGTGGCGGCGGCTATGGCGCAAGCTGAGGCTTGCAACCCACGCAGCGTCGCGCATCATGCGCCGAACGAAACCTGGAGAAAGACATGAAAGCGATCCGCTGCCACAATTACGGCGCTCCTTCCACGCTCACCTTCGAAGAACTGCCTGATCCCGAACCGCGCGCGGGAGAAGTTGTCATCGAGACGGAAGCGGCAGGCCTTGGCTATGTGGATGCGCTGCTCGTTGCGGGGCGCTATCAGGTGAAGACGCCGCTTCCCTTCATACCGGGCAGCGAAGTAGCAGGGAAAATCGTGGCGCTTGGCGAAGGCGCGCCGGAAGCCCTGCTCGGCAAGCGCGTCATGGCGCTCTCGCCCCGCGGCGCGCTGGCAGGCCGGATTGCGCTTCCCGCGCTCACCTGCATTCCCGTGCCCGACAATATAAGCGCAGAAGCTGCAGCGGGTTTCATCGTCTCCTACTGCACCGCCCTTTACGGACTTGAGGAATGCGGGAAACTCCGCGAAGGCGAAACCCTGCTCGTGCTGGGCGCAGGCGGTGGCGTCGGCATGGCGGCAATCGACATTGCAAAGGCCATGGGCGCAAAGGTCATCGCGGCGGCTTCTTCAGAAGAAAAGCGCAAGGCTGCGCTCGATGCAGGTGCCGATATCGCCATCGACTACACCAATCCAGACTGGCGCAAGGAGCTTGAGCCGCTGACAGGACGCAAGGATGTCGATCTCGTCTATGACCCCGTGGGCGGCGATTTTTCCGAAACGGCGCTGCGCTGCCTCGCGCCGGGTGGACGGCATCTCGTGGTCGGCTTCGCAGCGGGCGACATTCCGCGCATTCCGCTCAACCTCGCCTTGCTGAAACGCTGCTCCATTGTGGGTGTTGATTGGGGAGGTCACATCCGCGCGAACCCGGCTGCGAATATTCCGCTGATGAAGACGCTGACGAACTGGGTCTCGGAAGGCCGCATTCACCCCGAACCCGCAGCAAGCTATCCGCTGGCAGAAGCGCCTGTCGTGCTGCAGCGTCTGCTCGACCGCGAAAGCATCGGCAAGCCGGTCATCCGATTCCGCGACTAATCTCGGCCGGGAAACGTGAAATGCACACGAGACGCGTCGTCGGCTTGCGGTACGCCTCAGGTGTCTTGCCAGCGTGACAAGAAGCGAGATTTATCCACACGGGATTCATCACGCCCTTTCAGTCACTTGGCCCGCGATCGTCACATGCGACAGCTTTGCACATCCACTCGCCGTCGAATCTGCTTGCGAAGCAGCGTCGATAGGGTGAAGAATTTTTAACCACCCGCGAGTGGAGGTTGAAATGCTTGCGAACAAGGTTGGATATCTGGCGACCGGGCTTGCGTTTCTGTTCGTAGGTGCGGTCCTCTTCGGAATCTTCTGATCCCCCAGTCGGTTCAAGACCGCTTCATCAATTCAAAAAGGGCGCATCCACAAGGACGCGCCCTTTCATATTTTGAAGGTGGCGGGATTGCGAACCGCTTGTACAACTCGCGCCCTCACCGCATTGCCTTCAGGCCGCCTCTTCAGATGCTTTACCCGGCGTGTAGTTGAGAATCGGCGCGAGCCAGCGTTCCATCACGGAAAGCTCCATCCCCTTGCGCCGCGCATAATCCACCACCTGGTCGCGCTCGATCTTGCCAACGCCGAAATATTCCGACTGCGGATGGCTGAAATAAAGCCCGCTCACCGCAGCACCCGGCCACATGGCATAGCTTTCGGTGAGCTTGAGGCCGATCCTCGCTTCCGTGTCGAGCAGGCGGAAGAGCGTCGCCTTTTCCGTGTGGTCCGGCTGTGCCGGATAACCGGGTGCCGGGCGGATGCCCTGATATTTCTCGTCGATCAGATCCTGATTGGTTAGCTTCTCATCCGGCGCATAGCCCCAGAACTCGCGGCGCACACGCTCATGCATATGCTCCGCAAAGGCCTCCGCGAGACGGTCAGCCAGTGCCTGCGAGAGAATGGCACGGTAATCGTCATGCTTCTCGCGGAAGCGGCGAGCGACCTCATCTTCACCAAAGCCTGCGGTAACGGAGAAACCGCCGACATAATCCGCGATGTTGCTCTCCTTCGGTGCCACGAAATCGGACAGAGCAAAATTGGCGCGGTCGGAACTGCGCTTCATCTGCTGACGCAACGAATGGAATATGGCGAGCGTTTCCTTGCGCTCATCATCCACATAAAGCTCGATATCATCCGTGCCGATTTCATTCGCCGGCCAGAAACCGATTACGGCACGGGCCTGCAACCACTTCTCTTCCACAATCTGCTTGAGCATCTCCTGCGCATCGGCAAAGAGTGACCGCGCAGCCTCGCCCACCTGAGCATCCTCCAAAATCTGCGGATACCGCCCATGCAGTTCCCATGTCTGGAAGAAGGGCGTCCAGTCGATATAGGGAACGAGCTTGTCGAGCGGATAATCCTCAAAAACCTTCGTGCCAAGAAAGCTCGGCTTCACGGGGCGATAGCCATCCCAGTCGATCTTGAAGCGATTGGCGCGCGCTGCTTCGAGTGTCTGCCTTTCCTTCTTCTCCTGACCGGCCGCATGCCGTTCTGCGAGTGACTGATATTGCTGCCGAATATCAGCGATATACTCGTCCTTCTTCTCCGAGATGAGGTTTGAAGCCACACCCACCGCGCGGCTCGCATCCGTTACATAAACCGTCTGTCCGGCATTGTAGTTCGGATGGATTTTCACCGCCGTATGGATCTGGCTCGTCGTCGCGCCGCCGATCAGAAGCGGAATATTGAAGCCCTGACGCTCCATTTCGGAAGCGACATGACACATCTCGTCCAGCGACGGCGTGATGAGGCCCGACAGCCCGATCATATCGACATTGTGCTTGCGCGCTTCCTCGAGAATCTTCTCGGCAGGCTGCATCACACCAAGGTCAATCACCTCGAAATTGTTGCACTGGAGCACGACGCCGACAATGTTCTTGCCGATGTCGTGAACATCTCCCTTCACCGTCGCCATGAGAATGCGTGCGGCAGCATCATCGCCGGTGATGCCAAGCTCTTCCTTTTCCTTCTCCATAAAAGGCATGAGATAGGCCACGGCCTGTTTCATCACGCGAGCGCTTTTCACCACCTGCGGCAGGAACATCTTGCCCGCGCCGAAGAGATCACCCACCACATTCATGCCGTCCATCAACGGCCCTTCGATGACGTGCAGCGGGCGCTCAAAGAGATGGCGCGCCTCTTCCACATCCTGCTCGATGAAAGCATTGATGCCTTTCACAAGCGAATAGGTGATGCGTTCCCGCACCGGCTTTTCCCGCCAAGAGAGATCTTCCTCGCGCTTCTTGCCGCCTTCGCCCTTGTAACGCTCGGCAATTTCCAGAAGCCGTTCGGTCGCATCCGGGCGACGGTTAAGGATCACATCCTCAACGCGCTCGCGCAGTTCAGGTTCGATATCATCATAAATGGCAAGCTGACCTGCATTGACGATGCCCATATCCATCCCCGCCTTGATGGCGTGATAGAGGAAAACGGAATGCATGGCCTCGCGCACCGGCTCATTGCCCCGGAAGGAGAACGAGATATTCGAAACGCCGCCGGAAATATGCGCATAGGGGAGATTCTGCTTGATACGCGAACAGGCCTCGATGAACTCCACCGCATAGTTGTTGTGTTCTTCGATGCCTGTGGCGACGGCAAAGATATTCGGATCGAAGATGATATCTTCGGGCGGGAAGCCGACCTCTTCGGTCAGAATCCGGTAGGCACGCTCGCAGATTTCAAATTTGCGGTTTGCGGTGTCGGCCTGCCCCACCTCGTCAAACGCCATGACGACAGCCGCCGCGCCATAGCGGCGGATCTTGCGCGCATGTTCCCGGAAAGCCTCCTCGCCTTCCTTCAGGCTGATCGAATTCACGATCGCCTTGCCTTGAACGCATTTCAGTCCCGCCTCGATGACATTCCATTTCGAGGAGTCGATCATGATGGGGACGCGCGATATATCCGGCTCGGATGCGATCAGATTGAGGAAGCGGATCATCGCAGCCTCGGAATCGAGCATCCCCTCATCCATGTTGATGTCGATGATCTGGGCGCCATTCTCGACCTGCTGGCGCGCTACGTCGAGCGCCTCATTGAACCGACCCTCCAGGATCAGTTTCTTGAAGCGCGCCGAGCCGGTCACATTGGTCCGCTCGCCGACATTGATGAAGTTAGCCGTAACTTTGGTCATCTCGTCCCGATCTTGCTTTAGTCAGTCATCCGGCATCAGCCACCGGCATGGGGTCAGTGGGCGACGAAGGGTTCAAGCCCTGCGAGGCGCAGTTTCCGTTCGATTTGCGGTATCTCGCGCGGCTTCCCGCCCTTTACGGCCTTTGCAATCGCGCGAATATGGTCCGGCGTGGTTCCGCAGCAGCCGCCAAGAATGTTGACGAGACCCGAAGACACGAACTCTGCGACAAGCTCCGCCGTCTGTTCGGCACTCTCGTCATATTCACCCATTTCATTCGGCAGACCCGCATTCGGATGCGCCGAAACATGCGTATCGGCAATGCGCGACAGCGTATCGATATGCTGGCGCATCTCTTTTGCACCGAGCGCGCAATTGAGGCCGATGGAAAACGGCTCCACATGGCGCACGGAGTTCCAGAAGGCCTCGGGCGTCTGCCCGGAGAGAAGACGGCCTGATTTGTCGGTGATTGTGCCGGAAATCATGATCGGCAGACGAAAGCCCGCCTCATCAAAGACATCTTCAATGGCAAAGAGAGCCGCCTTCGCATTCAGCGTGTCGAAAATCGTTTCGACGAGGAGGATATCCACTCCACCTTCGATCAGCCCTTTTGCGGCTTCCTTGTAGGCTGCATGCAGCTTGTCGAAATCGACATTGCGAAAGCCCGGATCATTCACATCGGGCGAAATGGACGCGGTACGGTTCGTCGGCCCAAGAACGCCCGCCACATAGCAGACACGACCCGGCTCTTCCTTCTCGCAAACATCCGCCGCCTCACGCGCAATCCGCGCGCTCGCCACATTCATTTCATAGGCGAGATCTTCCATCTCGTAATCTGCCTGCGCGATGCGCGTGGCGCCGAACGTGTTGGTTTCGGCAATATCGGCGCCCGCGCGGTAATATTGCAGATGAATGTCGCGCAGAATGTCGGGCCGGGTGAGCGAGATCAGCTCGTTGTTGCCCTTCACATCCTTGCCGTGATCCTTCAAGCGCTCGCCGCGGTAATCCTCTTCCTTCAGCTTGAAGCGCTGGATCATGGTTCCCATTGCACCATCGAGGATGAGCACACGTTCCTTCACCTCCTTGTAGAGATGGGCGATGCGTTCTTCGCGCGTCTTGGGGTGGGACATGTCTAATCCTCCAACAGGGAAATCAGTTACGACGCCTGAGCCGCTTCCGGTGCGGCGGTTGTAACCTGCGGACGCAGGCCAAGCACATGACAGATCGCAAAGGTGAGATCAGCCTGGTTCAGCGTATAGAAATGAAAGCGCTCAAAGCCGTAGCCGCGCAGGCGGTTCACCTGCTCTGCGGCCACATAGGCCGAGATCAGCTTGCGCGTGCCGAGATCGTCATCAAGTCCGATGTAATATTCCTCAAGCCAGCTCGGTATCGTGGCGCCACAGCGTTCTGCCATGCGCTTCGTACCCTTGAAATTCGTGGTCGGCATGATGCCCGGCACGATGGGAATGGTGATACCGGCCTTGCGCACCTTTTCAAGAAAGCGCACATGCTGCTCCGTATCGAACACGAACTGCGTCACCGCGCGCGTGGCGCCAGCATCGACCTTGCGCTTCAGCAATTCGATATCAGTTTCGAGCGACGCCGACTCTGGGTGTTTTTCCGGATAGGCCGAAACAATCACCTCGAAGTCGGCGATCTTGCGGATGCCTTCGATCAGTTCCGGCGTTGACTGATAGCCCTCGGCATGGGGGCGATAAGGCGCGCCAAGCTCCGGCATGTCGCCGCGCAGCGCCACGATGCGCCGCACGCCTGCATCCCAGTAGGAGCGGATCACCTCATCCACTTCGCTACGGGACGCGCCGACGCAGGTGAGATGCGCCACAGGCTCCAGCGAGGTTTCATCCTGAATGCGCTTCACGGTCGCATGGGTGCGCTCGCGCGTGGAGCCGCCCGCGCCATAGGTTACCGAGACAAATTCCGGCTGCAACGGTTCGAGCCGCGCAATGGAACGCCACAACGTCTCTTCCATTTCGGGCGTTTTAGGCGGAAAAAACTCGAACGAAACATTCGTCCGCTTTTCCTTCGCCGTCTTGCGCGCGTTCGTCATTGCTTATCGTGCTCCTTCAAATTCAGTAGCTCGCGCCGGCTTCGTGTCGGCGCGCGCCGTCTTGTCTGCGACCCAGATCAGCACTGTCAGCTTGGCAT
>NZ_JBATWS010000059.1:0-3313 GCF_049672805.1 Parvibaculum sp. | reverse complement strand
GCGCAATGCACCGCTTCGGAAAGCAGCCGGAAAAGACCCTGCCGCAAGCGGCGCGCATCGCCGCGCAGACCCGGCAGCCGCTCGGGGCAGGAAATCTCGATGGTCACGCCTTCAGCCGCCGCATTCTGGCGCTGGCTTGCAATCGCGATCTCCATGAGCTGGCCGATATTCACGATCTCGTCGGTGAGATCGATTTCGTCCATCTCGGCTTCGGCAATGCCCAGCAGATCCTCGATCATGTCGAGCAGCATCGCGCCGCTCGAATAGATGTCGGTCGCATATTCCTTGTAGCGCTCCGTCCCGATGGGCCCGAGCCGCTCATTCTTCATCATCTCGGAAAAGCCGATGATATGGGTGAGCGGCGTGCGCAGATCGTGATTGACGTTGGAGAAGAAGCTCTGGCTGCGCTTGCGCGTTTCCTGACTGCGCGCTTCTGCGTCATGCATCGTCTGTTCAAGCTTGCGGCGAACCGTCACGTCATTGAGTGCGGCGACACGGGCAGGCAGGCCGCCCCAGCGTGAATCGACGATGCGCATTTCCGCGAGGCGGTTATCGCCATCAGGCCGCGTGATCGTCACGTCATGTTCGCCCGGTTCAATCGGCAAGCCGAAATTCTGGCCGACAAGCTCCTCGGCGCTCCGACCGAGAATTTCCTGCGCGGCGTTATTGGCGAAACGCACGATGCCCTGACTGTCGAGGATAACGATGGCTTCAGGCGTTTCCTGAATGAGCGTGACCTTCGGCGCTTCAGCGATGGGCGGCTTTGTGGCTTCGGTCTCCCGCTCTTCGCGCGCGGTATGGCGGGTGATGGCACGACGCACCGCAAGGCAGAGATTGCGTGCATCCTTACCATTATTGCCGAAACTGTCTTCGGCACCCGCTTCAATCGCCTGTGTCTGAAGGAGCGGATCATCCGCACCAACGGCAATCACCGGCGCATTGGGGCCGAGCGCCACCACGCGGCGCAGAAAATCAAATGCTGCCGGGTCGCCTGCGCCAATATCGATGATGATTGCGTCAATGCCCGGCATGAGCAGCGGCTCGATGCCTTCATGGATGCTGGAAAACTCAAACTCGAAGGGGCCGGCTTCACCCGTTTCCGCAAGACGCGCGAGCTCGCTGCAGAGCGCCGCTGAGGTGCTCACGACATGTGCGGCGAGTGGTGGCAATGCCCCCGTCTCGGGCCCTGATATGGTTTTCATTGCGATGCCTGGACGCGCCAAAATACTCATCCGCTCTTAAGGCCCCCCGTCATGACCCGTACGAATAGATACAGTCAGACTGCGGCGGCTTTTAGCCGCGTGCGTTAACGATCTATTTCTTTCGTAAACGAAAGGTAAACAGACGCCCTATCTTGTGGATGACATGAAAATGAGCCACAAGCAGCGGGCTGGATGTTTACCCTGAAAACGGTAGAAATCCGCCATTTTTGAGCTTAGAAACACAAGCCCCGTTAACTGCGCATTATTTGTGGAAAAGTGCCGGTTTCGGGGTCCGAAAAGCGCCTTCGTAAACTCTTCGGGCGGCTTTTAGGCAGCAAAAGGTAAATGATTCGTTTGAATACAAGGGTATCTGCGGCGCTTGTGACGCTGCGACGCATGGGCTAGGTATGCGCCCGCGCCTGAAAAGGCGATGAGCGGCAACCATCGGGCCATCCCGAGGGGCACACCATGAGCAACAAAGAAAAGACCTTCCGCCCCAAGGCACGCGTGCCAAAGGGGCTCCGCGACATGCCCGCTGCGCTGGTGCGCGCCGAGCAGGGAATGATCGCGCGCATCCGCGAGGTCTATGAACGCTATGGCTTTGACCCGCTCGAAACCTCTGCCTTCGAATATGCAGATGCCCTCGGCAAGTTCCTCCCGGATGAAGACCGGCCGAATGAAGGCGTGTTTTCCTTTCAGGATGATGACGAGCAGTGGCTGTCGCTGCGCTACGACCTGACGGCACCGCTCGCGCGCTATGTCGCCGAAAATTACGACGCGCTGCCAAAGCCCTTCCGTCGCTATCAGACGGGGCCGGTCTGGCGCAACGAGAAGCCGGGGCCGGGCCGCTATCGTCAGTTCACGCAGTTCGATGCCGATACGGTCGCCGCACCCGGCGTCGCGGCTGATGCCGAGATGTGCATGATGGGCGCAGACTGCCTTGAGGCGCTGGGTATTCCGCGTGGCAGCTATCGCATCCGTGCCAACAACCGCAAGGTTCTGGACGGCCTTCTCGAAACGATCGGCCTTGATGGAGAACCGGGCAGCGTCACCTACATGACGGTGCTGCGCGCCATCGACAAATATGACCGTCTCGGGCGGCAGGGCGTCGAGCTTCTGCTTGGTCCGGGCCGGAAGGATGAGTCGGGCGACTTCACCAAGGGCGCGGGCCTCTCGCCATCCCAGATCGCGGCGGTACTCGATTATGTGGAGTCCGGTGTCGGCGAAGGCCCGGCTGACCGCAAGGCGGTTCTCGAGGGCTGGCGCAAACTTGTGGGCGAGAGCACGGTTGGCCGGGAAGGCGTGGACGAGCTTGCCGAGATGGACGCGCTTTTCACATCTGCGGGCTATGGCATCGACCGGATCGAATTCAATTCATGGATCGTGCGGGGGCTTGGCTATTACACCGGTCCTGTTTTCGAATCCGATCTCCTCTTCGAGGTGAAGGACGAGAAAGGCAATCCGGTGCGCTTCGGCTCGGTCGGTTCGGGTGGGCGCTATGACGGGCTGGTCGAACGCTTCAAGGGCGTGAAAGTGCCCGCGACCGGCTTCTCCATCGGTGTGAGCCGCTTGCAGACGGCGCTGGAGCTGCTCGGCAAGCTTGATTTCGAGACGGTGCAGGCACCTGTCGTCGTCCTGACACTCGATGCCGGTAACATGGCGGGCTATCAGGCCATGGTGTCGGAACTGCGCAATGCGGGCATCCGCGCCGAAATGTATCTCGGCGGCTCGGGCATGAAGGCGCAGATGAAATATGCCGACAAGCGCGGCGCTCCCATTGCCGTCATCGAGGGCGAAGATGAGCGTGCAAAGGGTGAGGTGACGCTGAAAGACCTTATCCTCGGCTCGGAAATGTCGAAGGAAATCGAGGACAATACGGCCTGGCGCGAGGGCCAGCCGGCGCAGATCGCCGTGCCGCGCAACAGGCTGGTCGAGGAAGTCCGGGCCATGCTCGCCCGACATTACCCGCATCACGGCTGATTGGCCGTTATTCCTCTTTCTCGATATTTACCATTTCCATGCTAGATAAGGCCCGGATCGGAAAGAAACGGCGGGCCGGGAAGTATCCGACATGTCTCTGACTGCAATGGCAGCACTGGAAGGCGAAAGGC
>NZ_JBATWS010000058.1:0-4263 GCF_049672805.1 Parvibaculum sp. | reverse complement strand
GCCTTCGGGCATCTCCAGCACACCGACACGCTCCGCATAGGCGTCATATTCCGCGCGCATCTCGGCGAAAAGCTCGGGCATTTCTTCCGAGAGGTCATGCGTCTCGCCGGGATCGACCGCGATGTTGTAGAGATACCATTTGCCATCGCCGTGAGGCGGCATGTTGCGCACAAGCTTGTGGTCGCCGCGGAAGAGCGCCACATTGCCCGCCGCTTCAAGACCAACCGCATCATCCGCAGCATAATGCTCGTCGCTCTCACCCTTGAGCAGCGGCAGGAGAGAGCGGCCCGTCATCGGCTTCACCGCACGCCCGTCAAACTCCGCGACAGGCGACACACCGGCAAGATCGAGAATGGTCGGCGCAATATCGGTGATGAAGCTGAATTGCGATACATGGCCCCGCGCCGGGATGCCCGTGCCCGCAACAATGAAGGGAACGCGAAGCCCGCCTTCACCCGCATAAAGCTTGAAGAAAGAACCGGGTGATGCCGCCGCACTTGCAAATTCCGGCCCGATGAAGGCGTAGGAACCCTTTTCGCCCAGCGTTTCGATGTCGCGGCTATATCCTTCCCACCAGAGCCATTGCGAAAAGCCCGGCGTCGCCACGGGATCATTCGGCTCCGGCCCGTTGTCGGAAAGCACGAAGAAGATCGTATTCTCATACTGGCCTGTGGCCTTCAGATGGTCGATGAAGCGGCCAATGTGAAAATCCATTGCGTCGATCATCGCCGCATTGACAGCCATGCTCTTGGCGAAGAGCACGCGTTCCTCGTCCGAAAGCGCATCCCAGTCGCGCAAGCCCTCAGGCATCGGCCCGAGCACCGTGCTTTCAGGCAACAGCCCGCGCGCCATGACGCTCTCGAAGCGCGCCTTGCGTAGCGCATCCCAGCCCTCGGCATAAATGCCTTCATATTTTTCGATGAACTCGCGCGGCGCCTGCACCGGAATATGCACCGCCTGAAAAGCGAGATAGGCGAGGAAAGGTTTGTCGCTCTCCCCTTCCTCCAGATATTCGATTGCCTTGTCCACGATGAACTTCGAGGAATAGAAATCCTCCGGCAGATCGGCAGGCTCACCATCTTCGAACCACGGCGCATCGCTATAGATCGGGAGATAGGAGCGCTTCTCCCAATTATCCGCGCCCGACGCATCCAGCACGAAGGAACGGTCAAAGCCATGTGACGGCGGCAGCGCAGATGGCTCATGCCCGAGATGCCATTTGCCGGTCACGGCGGTGCGATACCCCGCCCGCTGCAAAAGGCTTGCGACAGTGACGACATCATCCGCGATCCGCCCCTGATAGGCAGGCGCCTCCCGATGCTCGGGCGGCAGCGTCTCGGGCAGATTGCCGACACCGGCAAGATGGCTCGCCATGCCCGTCATCAACATGGCGCGCGATGGCGAACAGACGGGCGAGGCATGGAAGTTCGAGAAGATGGCACCCCGCTCCGCGAGCGCATCAATATTGGGTGTCGAAATCTCACTGCCATATGCACCGAAATCGCTGAAGCCCACATCATCCGCCAGAATGATGACGATGTTGGGCGGCGTCTCCTCTGCAGACGCGACACCTCCCGAAACCGCCAGCATGGCCACCGCCAACGCTCCGATACCCCACGCTTTCATACTCTCTTCTCCCTGCGTGCCCCGACCCAATGACGGTCGAGCGGCGTTCTACCAGAAACCGGATTCGAAAGGGTCGCCAGGTCCACAGAACTCTCGCTTGCGAGAATGGCAGCGCCTTCGCCCCCCAGACATTCATCAACCCGTTTCCGCGCCGCTTCATCCAGCGCGGCATAATGCTTGCGCAAGGCGGCAAGGCAATGAACGCGATAGGGGCTGACCGGAACGCGCCATGTCACCCCGTCGCGGGGATAGGTCACATCGCGATCGCCCCGCGCAAATGCGGCCTCGTTTGCGACGAGATAGGGAAGGTAGTCATTCCCCGCCCGCGCAAAGAGCGGCGCAAGATCATCTTCAATGCGCTGGGGAAGCTGCTGATGAGCAATCTCTTCCGGCCTGACGGCCCAGAGCCGCGCAACCCAGAGAAAGACATGCGGCGCCCGCGCGCGCATGACTGCCGCCGGTGTCGGATCGGACGAGAAGTGCCGGAACATCGAGCCGAAGAAACCGAAATCCGCCTCGACAGGCCTCTCCCCCATAAGGAAGGGCCGCGCTTTCAGAATGCGCTCCATCGCATCGAGCGTTTCAAGGTAAAGCGCCTCGATCTGCGGTGCGGTCTCTTTCGTCACCCCGTCCTGCGCGAGATAGACGCGCCGCTGCCGCCGCAGGATCATCTGTCGCCGCACCCAGAAGGGAAGCTTCACGTCGCGCATCATCGTCCGCGCGATCTGTGCGCTCATCAATGTCATGTCATCCTTGAAAGACCAGCGATAATGAAGCGCCGGCCGCCACAGCCATTCATCGCCATAGTCTTCAAGCAGAAGGCTCGCAAAGCGTGTCGCGGGATCATGCGGGGACAGGGCCGGTTCGGGAAAACGCTCATTGAAATCGGCCATGATGACCGTCGTATCGGTGAGCCAGCGCCCGTCCGGCATTTCGATCTGCGGCATCTGAAGAACACCCGTTGCCCGACCCGCTCGGCGAAAGACAGCGAGGTCCATTTCCGCGAACCGATAAGGTACGCCCTTCGCGCGCAGAAAGGCCTCAAGCTTCCCCGTGAAATAGGAGAGCGTGAGGCCATGCACGGTCATGACACCGTCTGGCGCGGAAGCGGGCTCGTTCGTCATCGAGATATTATGGCACGGTGAGTGCAAAAACCACAAGACGCCCCGAAAGAGGTTGCGACACCCTGCCCGCCTGCTAACAATCCGCCATCGATATTTCTTGCCGGAGAGAAAGATGAAACTCGACGAAGCGCTGAAAGCGCGCCGATCCGCACGCGCCTTCAAGCCCGATCCCGTGCCGCTTGACCTTGTGAAGGAAATTCTCGAACTCGCGAAACATTCCCCCTCGGGCACCAATATCCAGCCCTGGAAGGTGCATGTCGTCGCGGGCGATGTGCGCCGCCGCCTTGAGGAAGAAGTGCTCGCCCATCGGGAAACAGACCCCGCCGACAAGATTGCCGAGTTTCCCCGTACCTCCAAGCGCAAAGAACCCTACACCACGCGCATGCGCACACTCGGCAAGGAGATGTATGGCCTGCTCGGCATTCCGAAGGGAGACGCGGCGGCGAACTGGCGACAATGGGGCCGCAACTACCAGTTCTTCGATGCGCCGGTCGGCCTCATCTTCACCATCGACAAGGATCTCGATTGCATGAGCTTTCTCGATATCGGGATTTTCATGCAATCGATCATGCTTGCCGCCAAGGCGCGAGGCCTTGATACATGCGCACAAGGCGCCTGGAACAATTTCTGGAGCGTGACGCGCCGCGTCCTGAACGTCCCTGAGGATGAATATATCATCTGCGGCATGTCACTCGGCTATGCGGATGAGACGGCGCCGGTGAACACGCTCATCGCCGAGCGCGAGCCGGTGGAAAGCTTCGCCACCTTCCACGGATTTGGCTGACGGACGACACTTCCGTCAATGCAAGTCAGAAACCGGACCGACCCGGCAGAAAGGCCCGGGGGTGAACCGGAGCCAGTTGCGCACCTGTCATCACGCGCTGGCCTGCGGGCAGATGCGGCTTGAAATAGAAGCCATTGTGAATGGCAATGAAGCTCTGCTGCTGGCCAACGCCGCCCTGAAAGGCTGAATCGCCAAGCGAGCCGGTAATCTCGGGCCGCGTCGTCGCGCGCTCGTCCGCAAAGGGGTCCACCGCTTCAGGACCACCCGCAAGCGCCCCGTATTCAACTTCCGGTCCCCAGGGATCAATCCAGCGCGCCTCCCCCGCTGCCGGAACTGCAAGCCCGAGCGAGAAGAGAACTGCCATAGCTGAAAGCCGCCAGCGCATGAGACACCCCGAAAATGTTTCAAAGTGAAACATAGAGGCGCGGACATCCCCCTTCAAGGCAGCAAAATCCGGCATTTGCCAAAGCTGACCCTCCCGTTATCCTCCCGCTCCATCAATAACGACAAAATGTCAGGGAGCATGAAATGGCGGAATATAATCGCCCGCTGCCCGCGCCGACGCCCGAGACACAGCAATTCTGGGACGGCTGCCGCGAGGGTGAACTGAGGCTGCAACGCTGCACGGCGTGCCGGGAAAGCTACTTCCCGCCCCGGCCCTTCTGCCCGGCCTGTGGCTCGCGCGAGGTTGAAATCTACAAGGCAAGCGGCAAGGCCACTCTGTATTCC
>NZ_JBATWS010000057.1:0-2155 GCF_049672805.1 Parvibaculum sp. | reverse complement strand
GCAACCATGTCGAGAAGATCGCCGACATTACTGATCTCCGGATGACGATTGGGGCTCACCGAATCCATGCCAGCCGGAATACCGCGAATGGAGGCAATTTCCGGCGTGACCTTGGCGCTCGGCAGGAGGCCGCCCTTGCCGGGCTTTGCGCCCTGGCTTAGCTTGATCTCGAACATCTTCACCTGATCGAGTGCTGCAATGGCGGTGAGTTTTTCGTCGTTCAGCGAGCCGTCCTCATTCCGGCAGCCATATTTCGCGGTGCCGATTTGGAAGACGAGATCGGCACCCCCTTCAATATGAAAGGGCGAGAGGCCGCCTTCGCCCGTATTGAGCCAGACACCCGCCATGCGCGCGCCATTTGAAAGGGCGAGAACGGCAGGCTTTGAAATCGCGCCATAGCTCATGCCGGAGATGTTGTAGATCGATGCCGTGCGATAAGGCTTTCGTGTGTGAGGCCCGATTTCGATGATCGCCGTTTCCGCAGCGTCCTGAGAGAGCGGCGGGAAGGGGCAGTTTGCGAATGTCACCGTGCCAGCGGGGCGCAGATCGCGCGTTGAACCGAAGGCAACCGTCGTATCGACACCTTTTGCCGCGCGATAGACCCATGCGCGCTGCGCGCGGTTGAAGGGCAATTCTTCGCGGTCCATCGCAAAGAAATATTGCCGAAAATATTCGCCGAGCGTTTCGAAGAGATAGCGGAAACGGCCGATGACCGGGTAGTTGCGGCGCACCGCATGTTTCGTCTGTGTGACGTCGATGATGTAGAGAACGACGATCAGCGCGACGATGCAGCCGACAGCCACAACGAACAGCGCCGACATGAGATCGGCGATCTGCCAGATGACGGAAAGGCCGGTCGGAGGAGGATTTGATGTCCCGGCGAGATTTGCTGTTTGCGCTCCGATGCCGGTCATTTCCTCACAATCCTTGTGTCGCTGCTGCCCGCTAGAGGCCGGGGATCGTCGCCTCTGCCATTTGTGTCGGGCTGGAAAGGGCGGGGCGAGGATCCAGTACGCGCGGCGTCGCCTGCGCCGTGACGGTGGTGGCCGTGGCCACATCATCTTCGGCAATAGAGAGGCGAAGGCCAATAGCGGCATTAGCGCGCACAATATGGTTCGGCGCTGTGTCGAGCACCTTCGGTGCCGGACGATAATCGGCAGACGCCATGATGGTATGGCTCGTTCCTTCTGCCGCATTATGCAGGATGGCGGGTTTCAGGAAGCCTGTCACGTCAATGCGGTTGGCTGACCCTTGCGACGGGATCGTGTAGGAGGCATTGGCGATGCGCGTGCGCTCATTCTTCCAGATGCGGATAACGCGGGCGAAATAGCGGTCGCCGCGCCATTCGGTCTGGGAGTGATAATGCGCAACCGCCTGCTGCCATGAGCCTGTGCGCTCGCGAAGCTGCATGAGGAACTCTGCGCCATAGGCGACATTCTTCATGGGGTCGAAGGCGTCTTCGAGGCTCGCAAAGGCGTGCGGGTGATAGCGCAGGTTGACCTGCATGCAGCCCACATCGATGGAGCGCATGCCACTGTCCAGAAGCTGCTGCGTTTTCGCAATCGCTTCTTCCTTGGTCTTGAAATAATAGGGGCGGCCTTCCGCGTTGATCGTCCAGGGCCAGGCGCGGGCCTCGCGCGAGCCGGGTACGCTGCGGCCCGATTCCGCCGTGGCGACGGCGGCGAGCAGGGCGCGCGGCAATTCATTGTCGCGTTCGTGGTGGATCGCGGCTATCTCGCAGATCGTGGCGGGATCGGGGGGTGTCTCATCGCTCGCGCCCGCCATTTGCGGGGCCATAGCCCCGGCAAGCAGTGTCGCCAGTGCCGCAAGCGCCAGTTTTCCCGGTCGCTCTGCCCGTGTTTTCCGTGCCGCTTTTGTCTCTGAGGTCATTGAGCCCGTTCCGCCAGCCCCGCCGTCGCGGGGGCACCCTTTTTCTCAAGGCATGATGGCGGAGAGGCATTAAGGAAGTTTTGAAGCCGTCAGCGGAAGCCGTTTTGCCCCGATCCGGGTGGATGACGCTGCGTTTGTTGCGCCGCACACTTTTTGATAAACTCTGCATTTCACTTTTGAATAACGGCAGAAATGCAACGCTATCCGTGACAATTTGTCGTGCTGCAGTGCCAAAAAACTTGGTGGAAGGGGTTGATTTGTGTGC
>NZ_JBATWS010000056.1:0-1953 GCF_049672805.1 Parvibaculum sp. | reverse complement strand
GTCATGATGGAACTCGCCTGCCGCTCGCCAAGGGTGAGCACGCCGCTCACCATGATGCGCTCTTCCGCACCGAAGACATGTTCTTCGGCAACAGGCGCAGAGCCGCCATTCGTGGCGAGCGCCTCTTCATCTATCCGGCCACCAAGCAGGCGAAACACGGCTTCCGCCGTGCGCTGGCGCAGCGGCACGTTTTCAAGCCGGCGCTTGCTGTTGCGCTGCATGACCTGATTAAAGAACTCGATCAGGATGGAGAAGCCGATGGCGGCGTAGAGATAGCCCTTGGGAATGTGGAAGCCGAGACCTTCCGCAACGAGGCTGAAGCCGATCATCATCAGGAAGCCGAGGCAGAGCACCACGACAGTCGGATGCGCGCTGACAAAGGTCATCAGCGGCTTTGAGGCGAGCATCATCACAAGGATGGCAATGACGACGGCGGCCATCATGACCGGCAGACTGTCCACCATGCCGACCGCGGTGATGACGGAGTCGAGCGAGAAGACGGCATCGAGGACGATGATCTGCGTGACCACCACCCAGAAGCCCGCATGGAGCTTCGGGCCGGAAGTGGATTCATGCGGCGGCTCAAGCCGCTCATGCAGTTCCATCACGGCTTTTGTGAGCAGGAATAACCCGCCCACAAGCATGATGAGATCACGCCCCGAAAACGGCCAGCCGAACACGCTGAAGAGTGGCGTTGTCAGCGTGACGAGCCACGAAATACTCGCGAGAAGCAGCAGGCGCATGATGAGCGCCAGCGAAAGCCCCAGGAGGCGCGCTTTGTCACGCTGATGGGGCGGGAGTTTATCTGCCAGAATGGCGATAAAGACGAGGTTGTCGATACCGAGCACGACCTCCAGCACAATCAGCGTGGTGAGGCCTACCCATATCGTCGGATCAGCGATCCATTCCATCAGCGTGCTTAATGTCCCTCAAAAGAACACAGTGACAGCACTTCAATATTCAGCTCTTCGAGCCGCTGCCGCCCGCCCAATGCAGGCAATTCAATAACAAAACTGGCCGCCGCAACATTGCCGCCTGCGCGCGTAATGAGTTTGACCGCAGCTTCGGCGGTGCCACCTGTCGCGATCAGATCGTCAATCAACAGAACACGCGCCCCTGGCTGCAGCGCATCTTCATGGATCTCGACCGTGTCGGTTCCGTATTCAAGATCATATTCCTGTGCAAGCGTCTTCCAGGGAAGTTTACCTTTTTTTCGGACCGGGACGAAACCAAGACTTAGCCGGTGCGCCACCGCGCCGCCCAGAATGAAGCCGCGCGCCTCGATGCCGGCGACCACATCAAACTTCGCCCCTTCATGGAGGGCAACCAGCCCGTCCACCGCATTGGCAAAGCCTGCCGGGTCGGAAAGAAGCGTGGTGATGTCGCGGAACTGGATACCGGGGGAGGGGTAATCCGGAATGGTGCGAATGAAATGCTTGATGGTCATCTGGTCCACGTTTTCCGAGCGTCAGGTGCCGAGAACCCGGCCTGCAACGGCATCGAGCTTCGCCACAAGGGCGGGATCGCGCTTCGAAGGAGCGGTGATAAGGGCGGTGTCGAGCACGCGGTCAAAGCCCTGCGGCGAGGGGGTGCGCTTCGGCCCGAAGCTTTCAGCAACCGAGCGGATGAGCGCGCGCGCATTGCCCGCATTCTCTTCCAGCACGCGCACGACATCCGCCACTTCTACATGGGCGTGATGCGGGTGCCAGCAATCATAATCCGTCACCATGGCGACGGTTGCGTAGCAAATCTCCGCCTCGCGGGCGAGCTTTGCTTCAGGCATGTTGGTCATGCCGATCACGGAGCAGCCCCACGAACGGTAGAGATTGCTTTCCGCGAGCGTGGAGAATTGCGGGCCTTCCATGACGAGATAGGTACCGCCTCTCGCATGGGGAATATTGTTTGCCTTGCACGCGGCCTCGATGTAGTCGCCAAGGCGCGCACAGACAGGTT
>NZ_JBATWS010000055.1:0-8731 GCF_049672805.1 Parvibaculum sp. | reverse complement strand
GCAACCCCACCAACCGGAGCTGGAACCTCTACAGCTCGCCGGACGGAAAGTTCTTTTCCGGGATCTGGGAGAGCGAGCCAGGCGCCTGGCGCATTCATTACACCGAGCATGAGTTCTGCCACATCATCGAAGGCACGAGCCGCCTCACCGGCGATGATGGCACCAGCCTGACCGTGAAAGCGGGCGACGCCTTCGTCATCCCGGCCGGTTTCACCGGCGTCTGGGAGGTGGTGGAGCGCACCCGCAAGCACTACGCCATCTATGAAGCCTGACGCATTGGCAGGGGAAGGCCCGTTCTTGCCTTGCCTCCGTGAGACCTCTATATGGCCGACAGGCATGGACGCCGGAACGAGGCTTCTTTTTTGAGCGACATAGCAAAAGACATCCTGAAAAACGCACTGGTGACAGGCGGCGCACGGCGCATTGGCCGCGAGATCGCGCTTGGCCTGGCGCGGGACGGGTGGTCGCTTGCCATTCATCACAACAGCTCCGGCAGCGATGCAGCCGACCTCATCGCGGAGATCGAGGCAATGGGCGGCAAGGCGGTCGCGCTACGAGCGGACCTCTCCAATGCCGCCGAAACAACCTCCCTTGTGCCGCAGGCGACAAAGGCGCTGGGTCCGCTCTCCCTGCTCGTCAACAATGCCTCGCTTTTCGAGCATGACGACATCGCTACCATGACGCCGGAGAGCTGGGGCACCCATCTCGACACCAATCTGCGCGCGCCGGCCTTTCTCGCTCAGGCTTTCGCGGCGCAACTACCGGAAGGCTTCGCGGGCAATCTCATCAACATCACCGATCAGCGCGTCTGGGCGCCCACGCCTCGCTTTTTTTCCTACACGGTCAGCAAGATGGCGCTGTGGGACATGACACTGATCCTCGCACGGGCACTTGCCCCTGATATACGGGTGAATGCCATCGGCCCCGGCCCCACCCTTCCCAATGAACGCCAGACATCGGCAGATTTCGAGCGGCAGGCTGCGGCAACAATTCTCGGACGCGGCACCACGCCGGGGGAGATTTACGCCGCCATCCGGTTTATTCTCGCCTCGCCCGCCATGACCGGCCAGATGATCGCACTTGATGGCGGCCAGCACCTGGCATGGGAAACGCCGGATGTAACGGGTATCTCAGAGTAAGGGATCAGATGAGCCTGCCAGACAATGTAACGCCGCTGAAGATCGCTGATGCCGAACGCGCCGTGCGCCATGTCTTTGTGCATGATCTGCTGCTGGATGCCCATATCGGCGTCTATCGCCATGAGCAGGGCAGCACCCAGCCCATCCGCATCAATGTCGATCTGACCGTCTCCGAGACGGCGCATGGCGACGATCTGCGAAACGTCGTCTGTTATGCGAGCGTCGTGGACAGCATCAAGGCCATCGTCGCGGAAGGACATCTCAACCTCGTGGAAACGCTGGCAGAGCGCATCGCTGCCTCCTGCCTTTCCGACCCGCGCGTGCTCGTTGCCCGCGTCCGGGTGGAAAAGCTTGCTGTCATCCCGGAAGCCTCCAGCGTCGGCGTCGAGATCGAGCGCAAGCGGCATCATTCCTGACGCGGGAACCCGCCGCATAAAGCGTTAATGGAATCAAGGATTTGCGGTTCCCAATGACCGCACACGGAGCGTTTGTGCACAGCGCAAACCTGGGCTTGACGGCGGCGCCTGATCCTGACTCGAAGCGGAAAGCCCCCTCCGGGCTGGTTCCCCCGACCAAAAAACCTTATATCTTTCAATGCCTTAAAACAGGACAGGTTTTGGGGCCGTGCCATAATTCCTAATTATTACAATAAGTTGAGAGTTCCATGACGCATTTGCGCGGGAAGCTTTCAACAAACTTATCCACAGGCTCTGCTGACCATTCGTCAGCGGCCCGGCGGTGTTATACAGAGCCCATGAGCGAATCCGACGACAGCACCCGAAACGAGACGCCCCAGGCCGCCGAAAGGCCGCTCGGCGCGGCGCTGATTGCCGAGAAGGTGAAGCTCCTGCCAGACAGCCCGGGCGTCTATCGCATGTATGACGGATCGGGCGAGCTGCTCTATGTCGGCAAGGCCCGCAGCCTCAAGAAGCGCGTGGCGAGCTACACCAAACTTGCCGGCCATTCCAACCGCATCGCCCGCATGATCGCTTCCACGGCGCAGATGGAATTCATCTCCACCGCCACGGAAACGGATGCGCTGCTGCTGGAAGCGAACCTCATCAAGCGGCTGAAACCCCGCTACAACGTGCTGATGAGGGACGACAAGTCCTTCCCCTACATCCTGCTGACGGGCGACCATGATTTCCCGCAGGTGGTGAAGCATCGCGGCGCGCGCTCAAGAACGGGCGATTACTACGGCCCCTTTGCCAGCGCAGGCGCCGTGACGGCGACGCTCAACGCGCTGCAAAAGGCGTTTCTGCTCCGCTCCTGCTCCGACAGTGTTTTCGAGAATCGCACCCGGCCCTGCCTGCTCTATCAGATCAAACGATGCAGCGCGCCCTGTACCGGCGAGATCAGCGCGGAAGGATATGCGGAACTTCTGACCGAGGCGCGCGACTTCCTGAAAGGCCGCAGCCGCAAGACGCAGCAACAGCTTGTGAAGCTGATGGAACAGGCCTCCAGCGAACTCGATTTCGAGCGCGCCGCGATCTATCGCGACCGCATCCGCGCGCTGACGCAGATCCAGCAGCATCAGGGCATCAACCCGCAAACCGTGTCCGAAGCGGATGTGTTCGCCGCCTGGGCAGAGGGCGGGCAGACCTGCGTGCAGGTCTTCTTCTTCCGCGCCGGACAGAACTGGGGCAACCGGTCCTACTTCCCGCGCCATGATAAGGAACTTTCAACCGGCGAAGTGCTCGATGCCTTCCTCGCGCAATTTTATGAAGACCGCCCGCCGCCGCGCATGGTGCTTCTAAGCCATGACATACCGGGCCGCGCGCTGCTTTCGGAAGCGCTGACCATCCGTGCTGGCCGTAGGGTGGCGGTTGGCGTGCCGCAGCGGGGCGAGAAACGCGAACTCGTGGCCCATGCGCAGACCAATGCCCGCGAGGCGTTGGGCCGCCGCCTCGCCGAAAGCTCGACACAGCGCAAGCTTCTCGAAGGCGTGGCCGAAGTTTTTGATCTCGATGCACCCCCGAGCCGCATCGAAGTCTATGACAACAGCCATATCTCCGGCACGAAAGCCGTGGGCGGCATGATCGTCGCGGGGCCGGAAGGCTTCATGAAAAACCAGTACCGCAAGTTCAACATCAAGGGCGCGGACATCGAGCCGGGCGATGACTACGCCATGATGCGCGAAGTGCTGACACGTCGCTTCACACGCCTCATCAAGGAGAGCGAGGAAGGCAACGCGGGTGAAGATGCCTGGCCCGACCTCATCCTGATTGATGGCGGCGCAGGGCAGTTGAAAGTCGCGCTCGATGTGCTGAGTGAGTTGGGTATCGACAATGTCACCGCCATCGGCGTTGCCAAGGGGCCGGAGCGTGATGCGGGCCGCGAACGCTTCTTCATGGCGGGCAAGCCCGATTTCATGCTCGAACCGCGCAACCCTGTGCTCTATTACCTGCAACGGCTCCGCGATGAAGCGCATCGCTACGCCATTGGCAGCCATCGCGCGCGGCGCACAAAGGCCATCGGCGCAAACCCGCTGGACGAGATACCCGGCATCGGTCCGGGCCGGAAACGCGCCCTCTTGCAGCATTTCGGCTCTGCCCGCGCCGTCGCCCGCGCAGGTCTGACCGATCTCGAAGCGGTGGACGGCATCAGCGCGAAGGTTGCGCGCACTGTTTACGACCATTTTCACGGAAATCCGGACGCAAACAGTTGAATAGGGCCACCGGCCCCGCGACATATCGGCAGGGGATGATAGACTGTCTCCCCAGACATGGGAGTTGACCGGAATATGGCCACGAACCTGCCAAACCTTCTGACCTATTTCCGCATCGCGCTGGTGCCTGCAATCGTCATCTGCTTCTACATTGAGGGAGACATGGCGCACTGGATTGCGCTGACGCTTTTCTTCATTGCGGGGATTACCGACTTTTTCGACGGCTATCTCGCCCGCGCTTGGGAGCAGCAGTCCAATCTCGGCCGGATGCTGGACCCGATTGCGGACAAGCTGCTCGTCGCGGTCGTACTGATCGCCCTGACATGGCAGGACGTGATCGCCGGTTTCTCCCTCTGGGCAGCAATCATCATTCTCTGCCGCGAAATCCTTGTTTCGGGCCTGCGCGAATTTCTGGCTGAACTGCGCGTCAGCGTGCCCGTGACCAAGCTTGCGAAATGGAAGACTGCGATCCAGATGGTCGCGCTCGCCTTCCTGCTCGCAGGCACCGCCGGCGACAAGATCGTGCCCGGCGTGACGGAAACGGGCATCACCCTTCTCTGGGCGGCAGCTATCCTCACAATCTACACGGGCTTCGATTATTTCCGCGCGGGCATCGAGCATCTCCGTGACGACAGGCCGGCTAAGCCCCCTGCCACCCCTGCAAGCGCCGTGGCCGAACAGGAAGGCCAGAGGTGAAACTGCTCTACTTCGCCCGTGTGAAAGAAAGCACCGGCGTCGCCGAAGAGGACGTCATGCTTCCGGACAGCATCACGAATATTGCAGGCGTGATAGACTGGCTGAAAACACGCGGGGAAGGCTATGCACATGCTTTCGCTGATCTCGCCATTATCCGCTGCGCAGTCGATCAGCAGCATGGCAATCTCGGCACGCCGATTGCGGGCGCGAGCGAGATCGCCTTCTTCCCACCGGTGACAGGCGGCTGATCCCATGATCCGCGTCCAGACCGACGATTTCGACATTGGCGCGGAGTTAAGGGCGCTGACGGAAGGACGCACCGATATCGGAGCGCTCGTCACCTTTACCGGTCTCGTCCGCGACATGAATGACGGTCGCGTCTCCCTGATGGAGCTTGAACACTATCCGGGCATGACCGAGAAGGAGCTTGCCCGCATAGAGCGGGAAGCACATCAACGCTGGCCTCTTCAGGCCAGCCTCATCATCCACCGCATTGGCCGCCTCTCGCCGGGCGATAATATCGTGCTGGTGATAACAGCTTCCGCGCACCGCCACGCCGCCTTCGAGGCCGCGAGTTTTCTGATGGATTACCTGAAAACCAGCGCACCCTTCTGGAAGAAAGAAATCCGCGACGGTGAAGCACGCTGGGTCGAAGCCCGCAAGAGCGATGACGCGGCAATGACACGCTGGAAATAAAAAGGCGGCTCACCCTGAGCCGCCTTTTCTGTCTGATATGCCGAAACCTCAGCCGTTCACAGCCTTGGCGCGGTTCTGATGAGCATGGACCGCCGCGATATAATCTTCATGCAGCTTATGCGTGATCTCGCCTGGCGTGAATTTGTGCGGGCCGATCTCGCCAACCGGCGTCACTTCCGCCGCCGTGCCGGTGATGAAGCATTCGGAAAAATCCTTCAGCTCTTCCGGCAGGATGTGGCGTTCGACAAGCTCATAGCCGCGATCCTTCGCAAGCCCGATTACCGTCTGGCGCGTAATGCCATCAAGGAAGCAATCCGGCTTCGGCGTGTGGATCACGCCATCCTTGATGAAGAAGATGTTGGCACCCGTCGCTTCGGCGACATAGCCGCGATAGTCCAGCATCATCGCGTCTGCATAGCCCTTCTTCTCTGCCGCATGCTTGGAGATGGTGCAAATCATGTAGAGCCCTGCCGCCTTCGCCATGGAAGGCGCGGTTTCCGGTGAGGGACGCTTGTATTGGGCGATGTCGAGGCGGATGCCCTTCTTGCGCTGTTCAGGATCGAAATAGGAAGGCCATTCCCACGCCGCGACTGCGAAGTTGATCTTGTTGTTCTGGGCGCTCACACCCATCATTTCGCTGCCGCGCCAGGCAACCGGCCGCACATAGCCATTGACCAGCTTCTGCGCCCGCACCGCCGCCTTGCACGCCTCGTCGATTTCTTCGACGCTATAGGGAATGGTGAAGCCGAGGATTTCCGCCGACCTGATCAGCCGCTCCGAATGTTCGCGCAGCTTGAAAATCTCGCCGCCATACATCCGGCACCCTTCGAATACGCAACTGGCATAGTGAAGCCCATGCGTCAGCACATGGATCTTCGTGTCCGCCCAGGGAACGAGTTCGCCATTGAACCAGATAAAACCGTCGCGTTTATCGAATGGGACGTCTGCCATGATCCTGTTTTCCTGATACGTCGTTGTGCCGCTTGCCACAAACCTGGTCCAACAGCCTTTTGCCGTGGGAGAAAGTTTGCCGGGGACAGCCTTCTCGGGCGATCATCATTATAATGGGTGGCAGATTCGACCTGCCGTAAGCACCCATTCTGTCTCAAGCGGAAGTCGAGAGATAGCACTTAGCGGAAAATATGTCAACATGGCTGACATAAAATGACGGTCACGGCCAAACCTTCGCAGAAACCTGCCTCGAAATCCGCCCGGACTGTGCCCGGCGAAAAGCCCTCCCTTGAAGCCACCCCGCTGACAGAAGCCATAGAACTTCTGTTCTTTGCTTACCGGGACTTCATCAGCGAGCCGGACCGGATTCTTGTGGAATATGACTTCGGTCGCGCCCACCATCGGGTCGTCCACTTTGTCGGCCGTCATCCCGGCATTACGGTCGCCGAATTGCTGAATATCCTGCGCATTACCAAGCAGAGCCTCGCCCGTGTGCTGAAACAGCTCATCGAGCGCGGCTTCATCGAGCAGGAGACCGGCAAGCAGGATCGCCGCCAGCGGCTCCTCTATCTCACAAAGGCGGGCCTCGAACTCGAAGAGCGCCTTGCCGCACCCCAGCGCGCCCGCGTGGCTGCAGCGCTGGAAAAGGCGGGGCCGCAGGCCGCCACCGCCTGGCGCACTGTCCTTCTCGCGCTGGTCAACGAGAATGACAGGCCGGAGGTCGAGCGGCTCATCGCGGCAAACCCGAAGCGCCAGAACTAGCGCCGGAATTGATGGCGCGCCGCCGTCGGAGCGGATCACACCCAGCGGAGGCAGGATTTGGCTGGACAGGAAACCATCATCGACAGGAAAAGCGGTGCAACACCGCTTGCCGATGACGCCCCCCATATTCTTGTAGTGGATGACGACCGCCGCATCCGCGAATTGCTGAAACGCTATCTGAGCGACAACGGCTTCCGCGTCACCGTGGCCGAACATGCTGCCGAAGCCCGCGCGCGGCTCGAAGGGCTTTCCTTTGACCTCGTGGTGCTCGATGTGATGATGCCCGGCGAAAGCGGGCTTGATTTCGCGCAGTCGTTGCGGGCCGTCTCATCCGTGCCCATCCTCATGCTCACGGCGCGGGGCGAGGCGAGCGACCGTATCGACGGGTTGGAACGCGGGGTGGATGACTATCTCGCAAAGCCCTTTGAGCCGCGTGAATTGCTGCTGCGGATCGGCACCATCCTTCGCCGCGCGCAGGCACCGGGCGCCGCAAGGCATGACGAAATCACGATGGGGCCGCGCCGCTTCAACATCCTGCGGGGCGAACTCTGGCTCGACAATGAGATGATCCGGCTGACCACGCGGGAAATCCAGCTCCTGCGCCTCTTCGCCGCAAATCCGGGAAAGGTGCTTTCCCGCCTCGATCTTTGCGACAATGAAGCCGCCGAGCGGTCTATCGACGTGCAAATCAACCGGCTCCGCCGCAAGATTGAGGCCGATCCCAAGAACCCGACCTATCTGCAGACCGTGCGGGGCGAGGGTTATCTGTTTCTGCCGGATTAGCGACTGACACATATGACGCAGGTGAGTATCGAAGAAGGACCTACAGCACCCCCCGCCCGGCGGGGAGGCGGGCCTTCCTTCGCGCCTTTCGCCCTGCTGAAGCGCCTGATGCCGACAGGGCTTTATGGCCGCTCCCTCATCATCATCGTCGCGCCGATGGTGCTGCTCCAGATCGTCGTCACCTATGTCTTTCTCGAAAGGCACTGGCAACTGGTGACGGAGAGGCTCTCCGCAAAAACGGTCGCCGAGATCGCGCTGCTTCTCAGCGAATATGAGGAAAACCCGACACCGCAAAGTGCGGCGCGCATTTCAAAGCGCGCGAGCGACAATCTAGGCCTGCCTGTCGCCTTTCTCGATGGCGAGACCCTGCCCGACACGCCTTCCTCATCAGGCGGCCTCCTCGCAGACTCGCTCAATGACGAAATCCGGCAGCGCATCGCCCGGCCCTACTGGATCAACACAACCCAGCAGGACCGCTATGTCGATATACGCATCAGCTATAATGACGGCGTTCTGCGCATCCTCGCGCCTGCCTCACATGTCTATGCGTCGAACTCGCATATCTTCATCGTCTGGATGGTCGGCGCTTCCATCGCGCTCATCACCATCGCGATCATTTTCCTGAGAAATCAGATCCGTCCCATTGAGCGGCTTGCCTCTGCCGCTGAATCCTTCGGCATGGGCCGTGATGTGCCGCGCTACCGCCCGCAAGGAGCATCCGAAGTGCGCCGGGCGGCACAGGCCTTCATGGAGATGCGTGACCGCATCGAACGGCAGATTGAACAGCGCACCGCCATGCTTGCAGGCGTGAGCCATGATCTGCGCACCCCCCTCACCCGCTTCAAGCTGCAACTCGCCCTGCTGGGAGACGGGCCGGAGATTGCCGAACTGCGCGAAGACATAGCCGAGATGGAGCGGATGCTTGAGGACTATCTCGAATTTGCCCGCGGCCATCAGGGCGAGGCATCGGAAGAAACCGATCTCGGCGAACTGATCGGCGAGGTCCGCGATGATGCCGTGCGGAAGGGCCATGATG
>NZ_JBATWS010000054.1:0-8653 GCF_049672805.1 Parvibaculum sp. | reverse complement strand
GTCAGGGTGCCACCCATCCGGGTTACCCGCATGGAAAAGATGGCCGCCACCACAACCATGGTCGCCAGCATGGCCGGGGTCGCAAGAAGCTGGTGGAAATAGATATTGTACCGCCGGGCCGAGAACCCCGCCGCTTCGGCTGTCGCGATGAATTGCGGCAGCTCCCAGAAGGAGACGGTCTCTTCCCGCGCGAAGCTTTCCTCGACCTGTTTTTCAGTCAGGCTCGTTTCCTGCTCATAGGTGTCGTAGTGGCGTGGCTGGTCACCTTCCATGAGCAGCCAGACGTCCGAAAGCTCCCAATGGCCGGGGCGGAGCGAGGCCTTCGCCGCATCAATCCGTCCGAGAAACCGGTCCGCGGCACCATAGAGATAGATGGTGACGCCTTCGAGGTTGAGGCCCGCGCCATCCGTTTTCAGCGCATGCACGACCGACTGGCCGTTGGAATCTGCCTGACGCAGCCATAATCCGTTGGATGAAACGGCAACGAAGCTCGTCTGCTGCTCAAGATATTTGGCTTCAAGCTGGCCATAGCGCATCGCAAGAGTGGCCGCCACGGGGTTGTAAACCGTGACGATGAAGGCACCCACCGTGAAGGCGACAACAAGGGCAGGGGTAATGAACTGCCAGACCGAAACGCCCGCCGCGCGCGCTACGACCAGTTCGTTGTTGCGGCTAAGCCGGAGAAAGGCCGCCATGCCCCCGAATAGCACCGCGAAGGGCAGGGTGCGGCTTCCCACGCGCGGCACTTCCATCAGCGCCATGGAAAGGATGAGGTCGAAGGTGACACCCGGCTTGTCGCTGCCACGGCGCAGCAATTCCACGAGTTCGATGATGAAGATCAGCGACAGGAAAAGCGTGAAGGTGATCAGGACAACGGAAAGAAACTGCCGCCCGAGATAGCGCGAAAGGGTCCAAGAGAGGTTCATCAGGCAGCCCCCTCCATATTCGCCGGGTGTCGCCGCAACCTCTGCCATATCAGGCCGAAACGGGCGTCTCCTATGATAGCGGCACAGATGCCGCAAACTGCGAACGGAAAGAGATACATCAGCGGAATGAGATAGGAATTGCGGGCAGCCGCATTTGCGATAGCAAAGCCCAGGATACGGGCGAGCAAGGCCGCCGCTGCTGCGGTGGCAACGCGGGTCGCATAACCCCGGCGGCTGAAGGGGGCGGGCAGAAGCGCTGCCAGTGCAACCAGGGTGAGCGCGACGGGGTAGAACCCTTCCACGATCCGCTCATGGGCATCGGCCAGCAGTCTCTTGCGATTCTGCCGCGCATAGGCGTCATTCGGATCGGGATTGATCAGCTCGTGAAAATAGCGCTCGCGGCCTTCAAAGGCGAGCACAGGCCGGTCTTCCATATATTGCGAAAGGTCGTAGGTGTATTTGTCGAAATAGAGAATGGTCGCCGGTCTGACGGCGCCAGCCTCGCGGGAGCCGCGCTGGATATTGCCGTTGAACATCACCAGCATGGGGCCGTTCGCGCCATTAATCAGCGTACCCGTTTCTGCCATATAGGTGATGGGCTCTTCCGGATTACGTCCGTCATGAACGAGAATCCCGTGCGCCGCCCCGCCGGAATCGCGATCCCGCACATAGACGGTAAGCCCGCTGGCCGGATTGCTGAAGGTGCCTTCGCGGATCATCGAGGTCGCAACGTCACTGCGAATTTCGTAGAGACGGCTCTTCAACTCGCGCAGCCCGGCAGGTGCGAGATAAATGGAGAAGGACAGGATGATGACCGAGGTGAGGAGCGCCACGGCAACAATGGGGATCGCAACGCGCCAGCGGCTGATACCTGCGGCAAACATCACCACGATCTCGCTGTCACCGATCAGCTTGTGCAGCGCGTAGAGAACGGCGCAGAAAAGCGAGATGGGCAGCACGATCATCAGCGTGCCGGGCAGCGCAAAGGCGGTCAGTTCGAAAAAGGTGAGAAGCGTCTGGCCCTGCGTGATCAGCACGTCGAGCATCCGCAAGGCCTGTGTCAGCCAGATAATGCCCGTCAGGACGAAGCTGGCCACCAGGAATGGCCCCAGCACCTGAATGAACAGATATCTCGACAGGCTCGTCGGCATAAGTTCGGTTCCCTGCCGTCTCGTCTGAAAGACGGCCTCGTCATTACCAGAACCTGCCGGTCCGTCTCACGGCTGGCCTGCACCCCAATTTTCGACTGGCGGCTTTCCCCTCGCGCCGATTGGGTTAGGATGCGCCACGGATTCCCGTTGCGCGGTCCGGAATGGTTATCCCATTTTGGCGCCCGGGGAAAGGTTAAGGGCAGACGTCCCTTGCCGGTCCGCCAACAAGTTTAACCCCGGTTCGCCGGGCCGGGGATAATGAATGGAGAAGCTCCAGATGAATATTGCGTTTGCCGACATTTCGCTCGCCCGTCAGGGGGCGCTGGCCGTTCTGGTCACGGAAGGGACCACGCTGCGCGGCGTTGCAGCGGAGCTTGATGGCAAGCTGGGCGGTGCACTGAAGCGGGCAATGAAGGCGGCAGACTTCACCGGCAAGGCAGGAACCGTACTGGAGCTGGTGGGGCCGCAGGGTGTCCCGGCAAGCCGCGTCCTGCTTGCGGGCCTCGGAAAATCGGGGGATGTGTCGGCAGCAGGCCTGGAAAAGGTCGGCGGCGAACTGGCTGGCCGTCTCGAAAAGACGACAGAAACCGCCCTCTCCATCGTGCTGGACGGCATTGCAGCGCCGAAGCTTCCGGCAGGCGAGGCAGCAGCGCGCGTCGCCTTCGGTGCGAAGCTACGCTCCTATCGCTTCGACAAGTACAAGACAAAGAAGAAGGACGACAAGGGACAGGGGCTGAAATCGCTCACCATCCTCTCGCGCGCGGCGGCAGCAGCACGCAAGGAATATGCACCGCTTTCGCAGGTGGCGGCGGGCATGTTCCTCACCCGCGATCTCGTCAATGAGCCTGCGAACATTCTTTATCCCCGCGAGTTTGCGCGGCGCGTGCGCGCCCTTTCCAAGCTCGGTGTGAAGGTTGAGGTGCTTGGCGAAGCGCAGATGAAGAAGCTCGGCATGGGCTCCCTTCTCGGGGTGGGGCATGGCAGCCAGCATGAAAGCCAGCTTGTGGTGATGCGCTGGACGGGTGGAAAGGCAAGCGAAAAGCCGGTCGCCTTTGTCGGCAAGGGCGTTTGCTTCGATACGGGCGGCATCTCGCTCAAGCCCGCCGCCGGCATGGAAGACATGAAGGGCGATATGGGCGGCGCGGCCTGCGTCGCAGGCCTCATGCATACGCTTGCCGCACGCAAGGCGAAGGTGAATGCCGTTGGCGTGATCGGTCTCGTGGAAAACATGCCGGACGGCAAGGCGCAGCGCCCCGGCGATATCGTGACCTCCATGTCCGGTCAGACCATCGAAGTCATCAATACCGATGCGGAAGGCCGCCTCGTGCTTGCCGATGCGCTCTGGTACACGCAGAACCGCTTCAAGCCGAAATTCATGATCGACCTTGCGACCCTTACCGGCGCCATCATGATTGCGCTCGGCAAGGAATATGCGGGCCTCTTCTCCAATGATGACAAGCTCGCCAAGCAGCTTTCCGATGTGGGCGAGATTGAAGGTGAAAAGGTCTGGCGCATGCCGATGGGGCCGGCCTTCGACAAGATGATCGACTCCCGCTTTGCCGACATGAAGAATGTCGGGGGGCGCGATGGTGGCTCCATCACGGCGGCCCAGTTCCTCCAGCGCTTTGTCAATAATGTGCCCTGGGCGCATCTTGATATTGCGGGCACGGCCATGGCCTCCCCGCAGACGGCAACGAACCAGAGCTGGGGCTCAGGCTGGGGCGTGCGTCTCCTCAATCGGCTTGTCGCCGATCACTATGAACGCTGAGGGCGCTGCAGGGTGACGGAAGTTCTTTTCTATCACCTGCAGAACGCGCCGCTTGAGAGGGTGCTGCCGCAGCTTCTCGAAAAGTCGCTGGAGCGCGGCTGGCGCGCCATTGTGCGCGCCGGCGGGCCGGAGCGGCTTGAGGCCCTGAACGGTCTCTTGTGGACTTATAGCGACGACAGTTTTCTTCCTCATGGCACAAGAGAGGATGGACCGGCAGAGGCAATGCCGGTCTATCTCACCATCGAGGATGAGAACCCGAACAATGCGCAGGTGCTTTTCCTTGTGGACGGGGCCGAACCTTCTGATCTCGGCCAATATGAGCGTTGTGTGCTGATGTTTGACGGGCGCGATGAAGCGGCGCTCGCGGCTGCCCGCGAACACTGGAAAAAGCTGAAATCCGAGGGTCACGATACGACCTACTGGCAGCAAAACGAACAGGGACGCTGGGAAAAGAAAGCCTGAGCGGGCGGCGAATCCGTTGTTCGTGCGCCTCTACGAGCGCATAATATGCGACGACATTCATAGGGGGGATATCATGCCGAAATGGCTTCGGGCGACGCTCGCCGTTTTCGTGGTGGCGGCTGCGGTTCTGGGCGCGGCCTATTACTGGTTTGTCGTCGAAAGCTCGATGCCCGAGGACGCAGCCTTTGCGCTTGATATCAATGAGGTCCGGCGCATGGTTGCCGCCGTACCGGGCGACAGGCCGACCCGCATAGAGGTGGAAAATGTCGCGTCATTCAGCGCCCCGGCGACGGTCATTGTTGCTGGCGATGGCTGGTCGATGCGTGACATGCCAGTGCTGAGCTATCGCCTGGTCTATCCCGAAAGCTCCATCATCATCGACACGGCGCTCAGCCAGCTTCTCGGCGGAGACAATCTCGCCGCTTTCGATGAAGAAGCCTATGAGCGGATGAACCAGGCAATGCGTGAGGCAGAGATGATCCTCATCACGCATGAGCATATGGATCATATTGGCGGCCTCGCCGAGCATCCCGAACTTCCCGGCATCATGCCTTCCGCCAAGCTCACGACCGAGCAGCTTGGCGATCCGCGCTACCGTGAGCCCGCTGCCTTCGAGCCGGGTTTCCTCGACGGCTATGAAACATTCGACTACGACAAATATGCGGTCGTGGCGCCGGGCGTGGCGCTGATCAAGGCACCGGGCCACTCACCCGGCAGCCAGATGATCTATGTGCAGCTTGCAGATCTTTCCGAAGTGCTTTTCATCGGCGATGTGGCCTGGCACTACCGCAATATCCAGACCCTGCGGGAGCGTGCCCGTTTCGTGACCCAGTTCTTCCTGCGGGAAGATCGCCAGGCCGTGTTCGGCCAGCTTGCTGCGCTGAAAGCACTGAGCGAGGCGGAGCCTGACATCGCCATCGTGCCCGGACATGACGGAGAGATTCTGGGGGCACTGGTGGAAGCGGGCGTGCTGAAGGAAGGATTCAGCGTCACACTCAACGCCGAGTGAGGGCACACGGCTTCAGGCGGACGCCGCTTCCTCATAGGCGGCGCTCGCATTGAGCCAGCTTTCTTCCGCCGCTGCCAGCGCCTTCAGCGTGTCTGCGCGCTCCTTCGCGATGCTCGCCATCTTCGAGGGGTCGCTCGCAACTTCGGGCGTTGCAAGGCGCATATCGAGCGACTCGATCTGCTTTTGCAGGCGTGCGATTTCCTTCTCGGCTTCCTGCACCATCTTCTTCAGAGGGGCGATCTGCTCGCGCTTCTGCGCCGCAAGGCGGCGGGCTTCCTTCTTGTCGATCTGAACGCGCGGTGCCTCGGTGATGACCTCATCGTCATCATCGCTCGCCACCATCGGCTTTACGCGCCGCGCGGGGTCGAGCAGCCATTTGCGATAATCGTCAAGGTCGCCCTCGTAAGGTGCAACCGTTCCGTCAGCGACGAGCCAGAGACGATCCGCGCAAGTCTCGACCAGATGACGGTCATGACTGATAAGAATGAAGGCACCATCATATTCGTTGATCGCCATGACAAGCGCATCGCGGCTATCGACATCGAGATGGTTGGTCGGCTCGTCGAGAATGATCATGTGCGGCTTGTTGAAGGTGGCAATGGCAAAGAGAAGCCGCGCCTTCTCGCCGCCTGACAGCTTTTCAACCTTCGTATCTGCCTTGTCTGCACCGAAGCCGTAGAAACCCGCGCGTGCGCGCACCTGTGCCTGTGTCGCATCCGGCATCAGCTCGCGGAAATGCTCGTAAGGCGTTTCACCCATATTGAGTTCGTCGAGCTGATGCTGCGCAAAATAGGCGATGCGAAGTTTTTTCGACGCGTATTTATGGCCTGCCGTGACGCTCAACCGGTCGCAAAGGAGCTTCGCAAAGGTGGATTTGCCATTGCCATTCGCGCCCAGAAGCGCGATGCGATCGTCCTGATCGATGCGGAGGTTGAGACCGGACAGCACTGGCTTGCCCGGCTCATAGCCGACACTTGCATCTTCCAGGCGGATGATGGGCGAGGCGAGCGGCTTGTCAGGCGGCGGAAAATGGAAGGACAGCACGCGTTCTTCCAGCACATCCGCAATCGGCTGCATCTTCGCCAATGCCTTCATGCGGCTCTGCGCCTGCCGCGCTTTGGATGCCTTCGCCTTGAAACGCTCGATGAAGCTTTCCATGTGGCGGCGCGCATCTTCCTGCTTCTTCTTCATCGACATTTGCAGCAGCAGCTTTTCGCGGCGCGTGCGGTCGAAGCGGTCGTAATTGCCGCTATAGAAGGTCAGCTTCTGCCCCTCAAGATGCAGGATGTTCTGCGCGACATTGTTCAGGAGGTCGCGGTCATGGCTGACGATGAGAACCGTATAGGGATAGCCCCGCAGATATTCTTCCAGCCAGATCGTGCCTTCGAGATCAAGATAGTTGGTCGGTTCGTCGAGCAGCAGCAGATCAGGTTCGGAAAAGAGCACGGCGGCAAGCGCCACACGCATCCGCCAGCCGCCCGAAAAGTCGGAGCAGGGGCGCGCCTGCGCCTCTTCATCAAAGCCGAGACCGGAGAGAATGCTGGCCGCGCGGGAGGGGGCTGCATGGGCGCCCATATCGGCGAGCCGCGTGTGGATCTCGGCAATACGGTGCGGATCGGTCGCCGTTTCGGCTTCCGCCAGCAAGGCATTTCGTTCCTTGTCAGCGGCGAGCACCGTGTCGATGAGCGAGGTCGGCCCCGCCAGAACTTCCTGCCGGACCATGCCGATCCGCCAGCTTTTCGGATAGGAAATGCTGCCGCTTTCCGGCCCGTACTCGCCTGTTATGAGCTTCAGGAGAGTGGATTTTCCGGTTCCATTCCGCCCGACAAAGCCCGTCCGCTGGCCCGGCGGGATCGCCGCCGTGACCCGGTCAAGAAGGAGGCGGCCCTCCATGCGGAACGTCAGATCGTTAATATGAAGCATGATGGCGGGGCTTTTAGCACTCGCAGTTGCCCGCGTCACCAAGCCCCGCTATAAACCGCGCGAAATCCTTCACTTGCAGAAAACTGGGAAAGAAGAGCATGGCCCTCGAACGGACCTTCTCGATCATCAAGCCGGATGCGACCCGGCGTAACATCACCGGCAAGATCATCGACCGTATCGAAAGCGCGGGCCTCCGGGTCATCGCCTCGAAGCGCATCCACATGACGAAGGCGCAGGCCGAGGGCTTCTATGCGGTCCACAAGGAGCGCCCCTTCTTCAATGATCTCGTCTCCTTCATGATTTCCGGCCCGGTTGTGGTCCAGGTCCTTGAAGGCGAGAACGCCATCGCGAAGTACCGCGAAGTCATGGGCGCGACGAACCCGGCCAATGCCGATGCTGGCACGATCCGCAAGGACTTCGCCGAGTCGATCGAAGCAAACTCGGTCCACGGCTCGGACGGTCCGGAAACCGCCGCCGAAGAAATCAAGTATTTCTTCAAGGACGAAGAAATCGTCGGCTGATCTCACCGGCGCATGAATCTGAAAAGCCCCGCTGGAAACGGCGGGGCTTTTTGTTTCTGCGCGGCTTGTGGATGGCTTCGCTTCTCTCGCAATGACGAGTCCTAAGTGATGCCCGGCACAAACAAGGGCGCGGGAACCTCCTCGCCATCCGCATCGACGATCACCACGCGCTCGCCTTCGACGCGGGCGCGGCCTTCGACCACGAGCTTCAACGCGAGCGGGTAGAGCTTGTGCTCCGCCTTAAGGATACGCGCGGCCAGTGTTTCTGCAGTATCGCCGGGCAGTACCGGTACGGCTGCCTGTGCCACGATCGGGCCTTCGTCCATTGCCGGGCGCACGAAATGCACCGTGCAGCCGGTGATCTTCACGCCCGCATCAAGCGCGCGCTGATGCACATGCAGCCCCTTGAAAGCGGGCAGCAGGGAAGGGTGGATGTTGAGCTGGCGGTTATGCCACTTCGCCACAAACTCATCCGACAGAATGCGCATGAAGCCCGCATTGCAGACGAGTTGGACCCCCGCTTCAGTGAGCGCGCGGTCCATCTCCGCATCAAAGGCTTCGCGCGAGGCATATTGCTTGTGGTCAATGACTAGCGAGGGGATACCCGCCGCCTCCGCAATGGCAAGCCCGCCCGCGCCCGGACGGTTGGAGATTACGAGCGCAATCTCGCCGCGAAAGCCTGGCTCTGCACAGGCCTCGATCAGCGCCTTGAGGTTGGAGCCGCGGCCTGAGATGAGAACGCCGATCTTCACGCTTTGCTGCCCAATGCGCCCTTCACGCTGACGCGCGGGTTACCTTCAGCAGCCTCGGTCAACACGCCAATGCGCTGCACCGTCTCGCCCGCATCGGCAAGCACAGCGGCCACCTTGTCGGCCTCCGCCTCTGCCACCACG
>NZ_JBATWS010000053.1:0-5382 GCF_049672805.1 Parvibaculum sp. | reverse complement strand
GCAAGCCGCAAGGCAGCCCGCTTCGTGCGCTTCTGCGACTGCTTCAATATTCCGATCGTCACCTTTGTGGACGTACCGGGCTTCCTGCCGGGTACGGCGCAGGAATATGGCGGCCTCATCAAGCATGGGGCGAAGCTGCTCTTTGCCTATACGGAGGCGACTGTTCCGAAAGTCACCGTCATCACGCGCAAGGCCTATGGCGGTGCCTACGACGTGATGTCGTCCAAGCATATTCGCGGTGACATCAACTATGCCTGGCCGACCGCTGAAATCGCGGTGATGGGTGCGAAGGGTGCGGTGGAGATCATTCACCGTGCGGATATCAACGATCCGGAAAAGATCGCGGCCCACACCAAGACCTACGAAGACCGCTTCCTCAATCCTTTCGTCGCAGCCGAGCGTGGCTACATCGACGAAGTCATCATGCCGCATTCCACGCGTGTCCGCATTGCGCGGGCGCTCGCGCTCCTTCGTCACAAGGAGCTCGAGAATCCGTGGAAGAAGCACGACAACATTCCGCTCTGAGGCGCGCGCCATGTTCAAGAAAATCCTGATCGCCAACCGAGGCGAAATCGCCTGTCGCGTCATCAAGACGGCCCGCAAGATGGGCATCAAGACGGTCGCCGTCTATTCGGATGCCGACAAGGACGCGCTCCATGTGGAAATGGCAGATGAGGCCGTGCATATCGGCCCGCCGCCTGCCGCGCAGTCCTATCTGCTGATCGACAAGATCATTGCTGCCTGCAAGGAAACAGGCGCCGAGGCGGTTCACCCCGGCTATGGCTTCCTTTCCGAGAACCCGAAGTTCGCGCAGGCGCTGAAAGATAATGGCATCGCCTTCATTGGTCCGAATATTCAGGCCGTGGAAGTGATGGGCGACAAGATCGAGTCCAAGAAGTTCGCCAGCGCCGCCAAGGTCAACACGGTGCCGGGCTATCTCGGCGTCATCAAGGACACGGCCGAGGCGGTGAAGATCGCCAACGAGATCGGCTATCCGGTGATGATCAAGGCGTCTGCCGGTGGTGGCGGCAAGGGCATGCGCATCGCATGGTCGGAATCAGAAGTCGCTGACGGCTTTGCTTCCTCCATGTCGGAAGCGAAGTCCTCCTTCGGTGATGATCGCGTCTTCATCGAGAAGTTCGTCACCCAGCCGCGCCATATAGAAATTCAGGTGCTCGGCGACAAGCATGGCAATGTGATCTACCTGCATGAGCGCGAATGTTCGATTCAGCGCCGCAACCAGAAGGTCATTGAAGAAGCGCCGTCGCCTTTCCTTGATGAAGCAACGCGCAAGGCGATGGGCGAGCAGTCCGTCGCGCTCGCCAAGGCCGTGAACTATGAAAGCGCGGGCACGGTCGAGTTCATTGTCGACAAGGATCGCAATTTCTACTTCCTTGAGATGAACACGCGCCTGCAGGTGGAGCATCCGGTGACGGAACTCATCACCGGCATCGACCTTGTCGAACAGATGATCCGCGTCGCCTATGGCGAGGAACTGAAGCTCAAGCAGTCCGACATCAAGATCAATGGCTGGGCGATTGAATCCCGCGTCTATGCGGAAGATCCCTATCGCAACTTCCTGCCTTCGACGGGCCGTCTGGTGCGCTACCAGCCGCCGAAGGAAGAGACGGTGGACGGCCTCACCATCCGCAACGATACGGGTGTTTACGAGGGCGGCGAGATTTCGATGTTCTACGATCCCATGATTGCAAAGCTTTGCACGCATGGCCCGGATCGTCTCTCCGCCATAGATCACATGGCCTTCGCGCTGGACCAGTTCCATATCGAAGGCATCCAGCACAATATTCCTTTCGTGAACGCCATCATGGAGCATCCCCGCTTCCGTGAAGGCCGCCTGACGACCGGCTTCATTGCCGAGGAATATCCAGACGGGTTCAGCGGTGTTGCGCTGTCGGATGAGCGGGCGATGAAGCTCGCCGCCATCGCGGTTTTCGTGAACAAGGTTCACGCGGAGCGCGCGGTGCAGATTTCCGGCCAGCTCACCAACCGGCCGCGCAAGCTGCCGAAGGATTGGATCGTCTCCGTCGATAACTGGTCACACCGAGCGAGCGCGGATGATCTCGGCGGCTCGGTTCATGTCACCTTCCTCAATGAAGAGGGTGAAGTGACCGAGTCTCACAATGTCCGCTCCGAATGGGTGCCGGGCGAGCCTCTCTTCCGTGGCGAAATTGACGGCAAGGAAGTGGTCGTCGCGCTCGTCCGCGCAAAGCAGGGCTATGTGCTGCGCTATCGCGGTGCCTCGGTTCATGCCGTGGTGCGCACGCCGCTTGCCCACAGGCTCAACCTGCTTATGCCGGAGAAGGTCGCGCCGGACACATCCAAGATGCTGCTTTGCCCCATGCCGGGCCTCGTCAAGGCTATCCATGTGGAAGTAGGCCAGGAAGTGAAGGCCGGTGAGGCGCTGGCCGTCGTGGAAGCGATGAAGATGGAAAACATCCTCCGCGCCGAGAACGACTGCGTGGTCGAGAAGATCAACGCCGCGCCGGGCGACAGCCTCGCCGTCGATGCGGTCATCATGGAGTTTGCGTGAAGCAAACCTGATCAGTTTGTGGCCCCGGCGAAAGCCGGGGTCCGCTGACCGCCGATCTATTGCTCCTTGCCCTGTCTCCGGGCTGGTTCCCGCGCTATAGTTCCCCTTTCGGGTGCGGGAAACGAAGGAGACTCACATGCGCGGCGGCATCGTTCGGCTTTTCGCCTTTCTCGTCATTTTTGTCACTGGCAGCGGTGCAGCACTCGCCGCCCCTGAGAGCATTGCCGACAAGGCGCTCGAATGGGCAAGCGGTGGCGATGTGTTTTCCGTCGCGCGGGAACTCACCATCGACAGGAAGGTGGATGGATCGCTTTCCGCTGCCGGTGAAATCGTGATCCTCACCGATGATGCCGAAGTGAAGGGCGACACATGGATCGCCGCGCGCCGCGTGGCGGTGGAGGGCGAGCTTGAAGGCAGCCTTTCTATCCGCGCGCAGGAAGCGCTCATCAATGGCGAGGTGAAGGGCGACGTTACCTTTTACGGTTTGGATCTCACGCTCGGACCCGATGCCGAGATCGACGGCACTGTCACCTATTACTCTCCTTCCACCGCCCGGATCGACCGCAATGCAAAGGTGAAGGGCGAGATCAACGGGCGCGATATTGCCGCCGCGCGGGATGATCGGCAGGAAGCAGCCCCCGTCATGCGGCACAACGACATGCGGGAGCGCTGGCGCGAGAGGCATATGAACGAGCATTGGGAGGGAAGGGGTGTCTCCGCTCCCGGCTATCACATGTCGGCGACGAGCGCCGTGTTCTTCGGGGCCATTGCTCTTGCCATTGCCTATCTGGCGCCTGCCGTGACCGGGCGGATGCGTGAGTCCCTTGTCGCCCAGCCGCTGCCTGCCCTGGGGCTCGGGCTGTTGTGGCTTCTGGGCCTGCCGATCCTCAGTGTCTTCGTGGCCGTCACCATTGTCGGCCTTCCCGTTGCTTTCCTGATGTTGCTGCTCTGGCCGCTTGGCATGGTGTTCGGGCTGGCGGCCACCATAGCGGCGCTTGGCGCGCTTCTGGCGGGGCGGATCGGGGAGATCGGGCGCGGCCCGCTGGGTGTTCTCGCAGGCGTGGTGCTGGCGACGGCGCTGATCTGGATCGGCATTTCTATCCCGATCCTCGGCGCACTGATCTGGCTCCTCGCCGTGTCAGGCGGGATAGGGCTCCTCTATCTCGGCTTCAGGAACAGTGCGCTCTAGTTTGGTCAAAGGCGCAGTCGCTCCGTGAGCGGATGATCAATCGCCTTCTTGCGGGCCGAAAATGCGGCGGAAGTTTCGCTTCAGGGCGATGTCCACATCGGCCATGCTCGCCGTGATGCCGAGATCGGTCAGGCTCGTCACGCCATGCTGGCTGATGCCGCAGGGCACGATGCCGGTAAAGTGATCGAGATCGGGATCGACGTTCAGGCTTACGCCATGAAACGTCACCCATTTGCGGATGCGCACACCGATGGCGGCAATCTTGTCTTCGGCGGTGAAACCTTTTTCCGGGCGCCGTACCCAGACGCCCACGCGGTCTTCACGCAATTCGCCTTTCACGTTGAACTCTGCCAGCGTGGCGATCAGCCAGGCTTCGAGGTCCTGCACGAAGGCGCGCACATCCGGCTTGCGGCGTTTGAGGTCGAGCATGACATAGGCCACGCGTTGCCCCGGCCCGTGATAGGTGTATTGCCCGCCGCGCCCGGCGCGATAGACGGGGAAGCGCTCCGGGTCGATCAGGTCGGCCTCGTCCGCGCTTGTGCCTGCGGTGTAAAGCGGCGGATGCTCCAGCAGCCAGACAAGCTCGGGCGCGCGGCCTTCCGCAATAGCGGCGACACGCTCCTCCATTTCGCGCAGCGCAACCTCGTAAGGCACGGGCGTATCGGAGATGCGCCATTCGGGAGCGGGCTGCGTGGCGCTGGAGAGGGGCAGGGGCTTAACCATGAGGTAACTCTAACATGCCAGTTTAATCTGCGTAGCGGGGCGTTTCGGCGCTTCCTATGCGGTTTGTTCCGTGTCCGTCAGGTGGGGTGTGCTTTGAATTCGGTCAACAATGTCTTTGTCGAGCTTTCTGTTGTGCTTGGCCGCACCACGCTGCCCATTCATCAGCTCTTGAAGATGGGGCGTGGGGCTGTGATCGAGCTTGGCACGAAGCAGGACGACGAAATCTGGGTGCTCGCCAACAATGTACCCATCGCGCGGGGTGAAATCCTTGTGCAGGGCGAACGTATCGCCGTTTCCATCACATCGATCCTGTCGGCGGCAGATGCCGGGACGATGCAGATCTAGGCAGACATTCCGCGCGATCAGATATCAGGGCCTTCGGGCCCTTTTTTGTTGTTTATCGTTGTTTTGTTGTGAAATAAAACATTATACGAAAAGGAATTGAATTATATGGCATAGTTGCTATCTCTAACGGGAAATGAGCGGTTGCCATGGGTATGCCGTCATTTTGGAAGGCAACCCGAGGAGGTGCCGCCTCATGTTTCCAGTTCTGCTCGATCTTGCCTCTTTGAAGGTCGTTCTGGTGGGCGAGGGCGAAGCTGCGGAAAAACGGCTTCAGGTCCTTGAGGGCGCGGGAGCGGTTTCGCTCGATCTTTATTCCTCGGCGCCCTCGGAGGCGTTCCGCAAGCTCGCCGGAGCGCGTCTGAAGGGCGGGCGGCCGGACGCGGCCACGCTTCAGCAGGCCCATATCGTGTTTCTCGCGGGGCTGGATGAGCAGGAAAGCGCGGCGCTGGCGGGTATCGCCCGGGCGGCAGGCCGCCTCGTCAATACAGAGGACGTGAAGCCGCTTTGCGACTTCCATGTTCCCTCGATCGTGCGGCGGGGTGATCTGGTCATTTCCGTTTCCACGGGCGGCAAG